>JALOKO010000072.1 GCA_025456495.1 Bryobacterales bacterium
CCTCTTCGGCATGATCGCGGATGCCTTCACCCGCGGTAACCACAAACATCCCCAGCGAGTCGCGACGGCCATCCACCGCAGGAAGAATGTAGTCGCTCAAGCAGAGTCCGTCGTCTTTGCTTTGTCGCGCAAAGCGCCAGCTCCACAACGGGCTGGAAGCCCCTGCCGCGAACACCTGAATCGCGTTCCCGTCGCGCTCTGCTTCACACACCTGCCACACGGCGCGCACCTTCATGAAGCTGGCTGCCCATTCCTTCACTTCTTCTACAAAGTGAAACAGCTCTAATGCCTTGCCCTCGCGCTCGGCCAGCATCTTTTCGAAGTTTCCCTTGTAGCCGAGGTGCCGCCCGTAGAGCATGTACGGGTTGATGTAGCTCCACACCTCACTCAACTGGGGCAGCGTGCGGACACGCCGCTCCGGATTGCCGATCGCCGGAACTTCCACGTCTACCCGCACCTTAGGGCTACGCTCCGTGGACAAATTCACGGGACCGCCGGAGAGCCCCGCCAAGTCGCCCTCAGGCGCCAGGATGGTGGCCGACGCCAGCACCTGGTCGCGCGTGGCGGGGTCAACGATCTCGTTCAGCGTCGCCAGCCCGCTCATCGCATCGCGACAATAAAAGGTGGGCGATGCGTACGCCGGTGCAATCTTTCCCTTGGTGAATTTCTCCGACAACGCAGCTCCACCCACCAGCAGCGGAGCATGGATGCCCGCGTCCTTCAGGTCGTTCGCCGTAATCACCATCTGTTGCGCGCTCTTTACCAGCAGCCCGGAAAGTCCAATCGCATCGGGGGTTGGGATGGCCGCCTTGAACTCGCGAATCAACACATCCGGGGGAACCTTAATGCCCAGGTTGATCACGTCAAAGCCGTTATTGGACAGGATGATCTCCACCAGATTCTTGCCAATATCGTGAACGTCGCCCTTCACCGTCGCCAGCAGGATGCGGCCACGCGCCACGACGTCGGCCTTCTCCATGTACTGCTCCAGATAGCTGACGGCCGCCAAGCGGTGTCGAGCCCTCAGCCCGCTTGGCCTCCAGGTCAGCAATCAGCCCTTCCTTGCTGCCTTCAATCACGTAGTTGGCGATGCGATCATCCAGCGGAAGCTCCGATAGCTTCTTGCCACCCGTGCGCGAAGTGGCTTCGCGGAAGTGCGCCGTGATGGCCGCGATGTGGAATTGGTTGATCGCCACGCGCTGCTTCAGCGACTGCTCGCGCCAATCGCGCGGCGCGTCCACCATCAGCGCCCGCTCAGGATGCTCCACCGGAATGGCGTCCGGGGTCGGCGGCGTGTTGAACAGCAGCCACTCCGCCAGGTGACGTTCCAGTTCTGGAATGGACGCGAAGCGCTCCAGCTTCTCTGCGTTCACAATGGCCAGGTCCAACCCCGCCTTCGTGCAGTAGTACAGAAAGACGGAGTTCACCACTTCGCGCGCGGCGGGCGGCAAGCCGAACGAAATGTTCGATACGCCCAGCACCGTCTTCACGAAGGGCATCGCCTGCTTGATCATCTTCAAGCTCTCGATGGTCTCCACCGCGCCGCCAATGTAGTTCTCATCGCCAGTGGCGCAAGGGAACACCAGCGGATCAAAGACGATCTCCTCCGGCTCAATGCCGTACTTGGTGGTCAGCAGGTCGTAGCTGCGCTGCGCCACGGCCAGCTTGCGTTCGCGTGTGAATGCCTGCGCCTGCACCGGGTCTTCGTCGATCGTACCCACCAACATCGCCGCGCCATAGGCGTTGGCGATGGGGCACACACGTTCAAACTTCTCCTCACCATCCTCTCGATTCACGCTGTTGATGATGCTCTTTCCCTGGCAATAGGTGAGGGCAAGCTCCATGGCCACCGGATCCGTGGTGTCCACCATGATGGGTGCTTTCACCTTACGAATGAGCTGCTCGTAGAAGGGAGGTACGTCCTGCTCTTCGTCGCGTTCGCTGGATTGCAGGCAGACATCAATGATGTGCGCTCCGCCCCGCACCTGTTTGCGGGCAATCTCTGTCGCCTCGTCCCACTTTTCATCGGCAATCAGCCGCTTGAAGGCCCGGCTTCCCACCACGTTGGTGCGCTCGCCAACAATCAGCGGACGATTGCTGTCTTCAGCCTCCACCGCCTCAATGCCGCTGAAGAAGGCGCGGTGCGACTTCGGCTTCGCCTCGCGCGGCTTCCGCGTAGCCGCCATCTCCGCAATCGCCTGGATGTGGGCCGGTGTGGTTCCGCAGCATCCCCCCACGATGTTCAACCAGCCATTGTCGGCAAAGCGAGCCAACTGCCGGGCCAGGCTTTCCGGCGTCTCCAGATACAGCCCATCCTCGTTCGGCAGGCCCGCATTCGGATAGCACGAAATGCAGGTGTGCGCATGCTCATGCAGCGTGCGCAAATGGTCCGTCATGAACTCAGGACCGGTCGCGCAGTTCAACCCCACAGAGATCAGGTCCTGGTTGCTGATGGACACCCACAACGACTCAGCGTTCTGGCCCGCCAGCATCGTGCCCATCGGTTCGATGGTGCCCGATACCATCACCGGAATCCGGTCCAGCCCCAGTTCCTTCTTCAGCCGCCCAATGGCCAGCAAGCCCGCCTTTACGTTGCGCGTATCCTGGCAGGTCTCCAGCAACAGGATATCCGCCCCACCTTCCCATAGCGCCTTGGCTTGCTCGTAGAAGTTCTGCTTGAGTTCTTCGAAGGTCACGCCGCCCGTCACGGTGATGGCCTTCGTCGTGGGTCCCATTGATCCTGCCACGAAGCGCGGGTGGCCCGCGGTGGACAGCGCATCAGCGGCCTTCCGCGCAATGCGGGCCGCTTCGTAGTTCACCTCATAAGCGATCTTTTCCAGGTTGTACTCGGCCAACACCAGGGGGGTAGCGCCAAAAGTGTTGGTCTCAACGATGTCCGCGCCCGCTCGCAGATAGGCTTGATGGATATCCTCCACCACATCCGGCCGTGTGATTACCAGGTTCTCGTTGCAGCCTTCCAGGGCGGCGCCGCCGAAATCCTCCGGACCCAGATCCCGCTCCTGAATCATGGTGCCCATGGCGCCATCAATCACCAGGATCTTCTTCTTCAATTGCTCAAAGAGCAGGCCGATGCGTTCGCGCTGATCCATAAACCCCCACCTGGTGGATGCGCGGAGTATCCGGGACGCCGCAAACACTCCCCAGTCTTTCTAGTGTAGCGGTCCCGCGCCACCGGGTGTGCGCGACATCCCGGGCGCTTGCAGCAGCATCCACCGGCGGTTAGCGCCTTTACCGCGAATGCCAATGCGCGCCAGCTTGCGCATCTCTGCTTCGCGCAAAGCCCGGTGATAGACAGCCACGCCTCCAATCAGCGCCACCGTGCCTACGCCGCGACTGGAGTGGATCACCCGCCCGATGGTGAATGGTCCGCCCTCTTCCGGCAACCGCGGCTTGTAGAGGTCGTGCCCGAACCAGAATGGGTTCGCCTTCAGCGCCACCAGTTCCCGCGACTTCACCTCCCAGCCGCCCGATGCTGTCCGGTGCTCCGTCACCCGTACCCGCGTGAATGCAAAGGTCAGCTCAAACACCCGTTCCTGTTGATTCGCCGTGATGCGCTTCCTCTGGCTTGGCCGGTCCTCGGGCGGACTGTAGAGTTGATCTTCTGGAAAGCCGGGGTCTTCACCCTCCTGCAGCCCCGGTAGCTTGCGCAGTTGCGCCTGCTTCCAGGCCTTGGCCGGCCATTGAAAAAAGGGATGGTTGTCCAAGCCGTCTTCGATCCAATACTCTTCCGCTTGCCCGTCCAGGTAGGCGATGGCGACGTTGCGCTGGTTGTCGAACACAAAGCCCGCCACACACCAGTTGGCATCGAGGGCGGCATCGCTTGCATCCGAACCGGCGCTGGGCATCTTGCGCCTTGTGGTAGCCAGGTTGCGTGCATAGCGGTCGCCAAAAGAACTGCGTCCGTTTTCAGAAACGTGTACCGACTAGGCGCCGGCATTGGCCGCCAAGCCCGCAAACAACGCGTACTGCCGCCGTCCCGATTCCACGCGCTTAGCGTGCGTGCTGTTGGTCCGCAGGTCTGTGCCCTCATGCCAGATTCCTGCGACGGCGTGATTGCCGGCCTGATGCACCATCCACACCACCATGGACACGCTGCGCCCGGGTCCACCCACATCGAGTGGGCCATCATGGAAGCGCGCTCGTGGCAGCAGCAGCGTCGGCCGGAAGGTGGGGTCGCGTTCCGCGCGGAAGGCAACGGCGTCGCCAAAGGGTCCGCGACCCAAACGCGGGATGTCGGCGAAGGTTGCCGCGCGGCCCTCCTCCCAGAAGTCCCGCACATAGTTCACAACATCCAGTGGATAGTCCTGCCCCTGGGGCGTGTGCGCCAGAAAGCGCCCCGTTTCGGCATCCAGCGTGACGAAGTCCCAAAACGCGGCCAGGCCCGGTACGCCCTTCACCGTTTGAACACGACGTGCGCGTTCCGTGGCATCGGGCGCTGATTGCTGCGCGGCTGCAACTGTCAATGCCAACCCGAAGGCCACCAACCAACGCATCACGTTCATGCGGTAGGGATAGCGCGGTGCGCGCTTTTGGTCGGCAGGATAGCGCGGTGCGCGCTTTTGATCTGCAGGATAGCGCGGTGCGCGCTTTTGGTCGGAAGGATAGCGCGGTGCGCGCTTTTGGTCTGCAGGACAGCGCGGTGCGCGCTTTCGCTCTCCAATGACAGCGCGTCGGCGGCCTTACCTACCAAACACAGCGTTCAGCAGTCCCGCCAGCCGCACGCCCGCCTGCACCAGTCTCTGCTTCAGGAAGGAGCCGTGGACATAGCCATACTCGTAACTCAAGCGTCCATCGCCGATCTCATAGATCTTCGCGCGGTAGGCGATGCTCTCTTCGGCCCAGGTCATCACGTCGTCCTGCTGCCAGCGCTTGCGTTGCGCCTCGTCAGGCATCTTCAGGTACGACGCCAACTCGGTGTAGCTTAGGTCCCAGTGGTCAATGATGGAGGAGTCCCAAACAGCGTGGATGTTCGTCTCGCGACCAAACCAAAACACCTTCACGTCATTGCCGCCACGGTCGCTACGGCGTCCCACGTGCAGCGGCTGATGGATATCGCCCACCAGATGAATGAGGAAGCGCAAGGCTTCGGCACGCTTCTGTCGCGGTTGCGTGCGGTCTTCCAACACGGTCCGCAGGCGCGTGATGGCCTCAATCACGTCCCCGGCCGGGTTCTTTGGCGCAGTGGCGTAGCGCTCGCCATCATCCAGATTCACGTAGTGCCACGGGGAGGCAAAGTCCCACTTACGTTCGCTCTTGATTTCGTCGGCCCAGGTGCTGGCCTGGGCGATGGATTCGCCGTCCAACAGATCTTCCACCGCGTAGCGCGTCTCCGGCGAGATATAGCGCTCAGTCACCAGCGAGATTGCGCGATGCCCCTTCGCACCCCATGCGCACAAAGGCATCGCGCCAGCCCATAGCAATGCTCCCACCACCAGCAACCCACTCAGCATTCGTGCCATTCGCTCTGCCTCTCCCCACCGGCAAGGTTTCATTGTAGCCGCAGCGGGGCCGTCGCGAATCCACCTATGACAATCGCCGCGCCCTAGCCGCCGGAAGCTTCGCTGTAGAACTCCTGCTGGTGCTGCCGCGCGTATTCCTGAAGCCGTTCCGCAACCTCTGGATGCTTGGCGATGACGTTGGTGCTTTCCTTCGGGTCCTCCTGCATATCAAACAACGATAGTTCGATCCGCGCCTGCGTATATGTGCCGGCCGCGCCATCATTGCCTGGTTCCACCAGCACCCGATAACCGTGCGGCAGATGTAGTTTCCACCGGCCATCCCCGCTCAGCACACCCTCGAAGTTCCGGCCCGTCGAGAACGGATAATAAGCGTGCGGATTCACCGCTTCCGGCTTGCTCTGGAATAGCTCCCACAGATTCTTGCCATCCACAGGATTGGCTGGCATCGCCGCGCCTGCAAGGTGTGCGAACGTGGGCATCAGGTCCACAGTGCACGCCGCATGGGTTGAGCGACATCCCGCGTTGATCTTCCCCGGATAGCGCATGATGGTGGCGCTGCGCGTACCCCCGTCGAAGCCCGTTCCTTTCGCTTCCCGGAAGGGCGTCACCCCACTGTGGTTGCCATAGGAGGTCCACGGCCCATTGTCTGAGCAGAACACCACCAGGGTGTTGTCCTCCAGCCCGTCATCCCTTAGCGCATCCAGAATCTGACCCACGCCCCAATCCAATTCCATCATCACATCGCCATATAACCCCGCGCCGGACTTGCCCTTAAACTTGTCGCTCACAAACAGCGGAACGTGTGGCATGGAATATGGCACGTAGCACAGGAATGGGGACTGCTTGTGCCGGTGAATGAAGTCCACCGCATCCTCAGTGGCCCACGTGGTGAGGAAGCGCTGATGCTCCCCGGTGACCCGCTCAATCTGCACCTCGCCGTTCTTCCAATACTGCAGCGGATATTGGCTGTAGTCCTGCGGCCGCTCCGGGTAGAACTCCCACATGTCGTTGGAGTACATCAGGCCGCTGGATTCATCGAAGCCGCGCGCGGGCGGCCTCGTTTCCGGCTGGTCACCGATGTGCCACTTGCCGAAGACGCCGGTGGCGTAACCCGCCGTCTTCAGCACCTCACCCATCGTGGCGAAGCTGGGGTCAAGCCCACGAGCCCTGGGTCCGTGGGCTCCGAAGACCTTGGTGCGCCCCGGATAGCAGCCCGTCATCAGCGCACTGCGCGACGCTGAGCAGATTGCTTGCGGCACATAGAAGTTCAGGAAGCGGCAACCACCCAAGGCCAGCCTCTCCACATTGGGAGTGGGGTAGGGCGGATGGCCGAAGGGACGGAAATCGCCGTAGCCCGAATCGTCCAGAAAGATCAGCACGAAGTTGGGGGGACCACTGGAGCGCCCCCCACCGCATCCCGTCAGCGCGCTTGTTGCCAACGCCGCTGCGCCTAATCCCGCACCGCGCAGGAAGCCACGTCGATCCCAATCCCTCGCGTTCTGTGCGTGCCCTTGCTGGCGAACGCGGGTGCCCACCGGTTCCATGCTTGCCTCCTGGATGCGCTTTGGCCTTCAGCGCAGTATATCCGCTTGCGCCCCTTGGTTCCACCTGCGCCCGGGCTGCACGGTGACAAGGCTGCACGTTGACAAGGCCGCACGTTGACAAGGCTACGGGGTAACCGCGATGTGGGGTGGCTGTGATGTCGGCAACAAGGCCGCGCGATCACCAATCCACGTGTGGCAATCGGCGTCGCTGTTGCTATGCTGGAAACTCGATCATTAGGGAGTCTGGTTCGCATCACCATCATGAGCAGCGCAGCCGCAGGATTGGAAGGCGTCATCGCCGCGGAAAGCTCCATCTGCTACATCGATGGGCAGAAGGGTATCCTCAGCTATCAGGGCTACAACATCCATGTGCTGGCGGAGTGTGCGTCGTTTGAAGAGGTGATCTTTCTGCTGTGGCATGGCTACCTGCCCACTGCCCGCGATCTGGCGGCGTTTCAGCAGGAGTTGCGCAGCCAGCGTCATCTGCCCGACGGCGTCCGCCACTACCTGGGAAGCGTTCCCCTGGCGCCACCCATGGACGTGATGCGCACCGCGGTGTCCATGCTGGCACAGTACGATCCTGAATCCGCCATCCACAACCCTGAGGCCAATCGCCGCAAGGCGTTCCGGTTGATGGCCAAAACGGCCACGCTGGTGGCGGATTTCGAACGCCTGCGCAAAGGCGCCCGTTTGGTGGAGCCGTGCGACGAGCTGGGCTACGCCGCCAACTTCCTGTACATGCTTACCGGCAAGCAACCGTTGCCGGAGGCAGTACGTGCGCTGGATGTCGCCCTCATCCTGCACGCTGACCACGAGTTCAACGCCTCCACCTTCGCCGCCCGTGTTGCCGCCGCCACGCTGAGTGATCTCTACGCCGCCTGCACGGCGGGCTTGGCCACCCTGAAGGGTCCTCTCCATGGCGGCGCCAACGAGCAGGTCATTCAACTGCTGTTGAAGCTGAATTCGCCCGAAGAGGGTGAGGCCTACGTGCGCGACGCCTTCGCCCGTGGTGACAAGATGCCCGGCTTCGGCCATCGCGTGTATCGCACCGAGGACCCGCGCGCCACGCACCTACGCGCGCTGGCTGACCAACTCAGCCGCGCCGCTGGACAACAGCATCTGTTTGCCATCTCGCGCCGCATCGAAGCAACCGTCAAGAGCCTGAAGCCCATCTATCCCAACGTGGATTTCTACTCCGCCACGGCCTACTACGCCATGGGAATTCCCGTGGATATGTACACGCCCATCTTCGGCATTAGCCGCATGTCCGGCTACATCGCGCATGTGTTGGAGCAGTACGCCAACAACCGCCTTATCCGTCCCCGAGCCGATTACAAGGGCAATCCGGACGGCCGCGCCTGGCTGCCCTTGGATGCCCGCTAGTCCGATTCAGTTCGTTCCGCAAAAGTCCGCAGCCACTGCAGCAACTGGCGCAGCGCCGCACCCCGATGGCTCACCTGGATCTTCTCGTCCGCGCTCAGCTCGGCGGTGCTTTTGTCCAGCGGGGGATAGAAGAACAGCGGATCGTATCCGAAGCCGCCCTCGCCACGCGGAGCCCGCAATAGCTCGCCCTCAATGGTTCCCCGAAACACCGCCAGCGTGACGCCGCCTTGGGCTACCGCAATCGCGCATATGAAGCGGGCCGCACGCGCCTCCACGCCGTGCATGCGTTCCAGCAACAACGCGTTGTTGGCCGCGTCCCCCGCGCCTTCCCCGGCATAGCGCGCTGAGTAGATGCCCGGCGCCCCGCCCAGTGCATCCACCTCCAGCCCCGAATCGTCGGCAAACACCAGGTCGTTCGTGAACCGGCTGTAAGCGCAGGCTTTCAATGCGGCGTTCGCTTCGAAGCTGTCGCCGGTCTCCTCCGGCGCCGCAACACCCGCGGGCAAGGGAAGGGAAGAGATATCCACTTCACCAAAGCCCAGTTGCGCCGCCGCCTGTTGAAACTCGCGCAGCTTCCCGGCATTCGATGTGGCCACGTAGATGCGCATCACAGGTGGAAGTGCTGCCGTTGCAGCGTCGCCAGTTCCCCGATACCTTTCCGCGCCAGCACAATCATTGCCTGCAGTTGATCGTCATCGAAGGCAGCTTGCTCTGCGGTGGATTGCAATTCCACATAGCGCCCCGCCCCGGTCAACACCACGTTCATGTCCACGTCGGCTCGCGAATCCTCGGTGTAGCAGAGGTCCAGCATCGGTTGTCCATCCACAATTCCCACGCTGATGGCCGCCACGCTATCCAATAGCACGCCGTTGGGCGTCATTCCCGCCTCCCGCAGCCGGTTCACCACCATTCCCAGGGCGATCATCGCTCCTGTGATGGATGCTGTCCGCGTGCCCCCGTCGGCCTGCAGCACATCGCAATCCACAATCACGGAACGCTCGCCCAGCTTCCGCAGATCCACCACCGCCCGCAGCGAACGGCCAATCAGGCGTTGGATCTCCAGCGTTCGCCCGCTTTGCCGTCCCTTGTTCACTTCCCGCGGCGTGCGCGTGGAAGTGGAACGGGGCAGCATGGAGTACTCCGCCGTTACCCAGCCCTCACCGCTATTCTTCTTAAACGGCGGCACGCTCTCTTCCACCGTCGCCGCGCACAGCACCCGCGTGTTGCCGAACTCAATCAGCACGCTGCCCTCGGCCGTCTTCAGATAATCCGGAACAATACTTACCGGGCGCATCTGGTCTGGCTGTCTTCCGTCGCTTCGCATCGCCTAACTCCCCTTCAATCCCAGGTAAAAAACATAGAACACAATCACCATCCCCAGGATGACAATCACCAGACAAGGGAGCGCGCGCAGGTTCTCGCGGAACAGCCCGGGCTTCGGTTTCGCCGCCCGCGTTCCTGGTTTCACACGTAGTTTGGACATGGGTTGGTGGCAACCCGTCATTGGCTTGCCATCTTTCAGAATACCCGCCGAGGGCGCCGCCCGGAACAGCCCGGCAGCAGCCACATGCCGCCAATGGGTTCCGCTTCGCTACCGACGACGCATGCCTGGCAAGCATCGGAACGCGATATCGCCGAGTGCCGAGGCGCTCCTACACCACGTAAGCCAACCGCACCGCGCCCGCACCCAGCATCAACTTGCGGGCATTCCGTTCGCCCGGACTGGTGCGGGAATGGAAGTAGATCTCCACCGGGCCAGATTGGGGATTGATGCACCAGGATGGTAGTTGATGGCCATCTTCCCAAGGGCTATCCAGCAAGTAGACCTTGTCCTTCATCAACGGGGGCTTCGCTTCGGAAACGGCATGTGCGACGTTCTGTGTGATCTTCTCATCTGGGACGTTGTTCATCATCCCCACCCATTGGTTGCGCGCCGTGCTCCATTCCATCCAACGCAAGCTGTTGGTGACAATCACCCCGCCGCTCAGTACGCCACGTCCTTTCAGCCTTTCCGCGGCGCTGCAGAATTGGCTCCATGCCTTGGCCAGGTCAGCGCCCTTGCCCTCGCCCAGCACCAGACCGTAGCCGCCCGCCAACACTTTGCCAACCACGTCACAATCCTGGTCACCGGACTTCTTCGATCCGCCGTACAGAAAGCGGACGGACTCCTCGCCCAGGTAGATCGCCTGCTGGTCGCCATAGGCGGCGAACCGCCGTGCAATCAGCAGCGTCGCGAACGCTTCCCGCAAGGCCGCTTCCTGGTCGCCCTTGATCGCAGCAAACTCCGGTACGCCACGTACGTGAAGAAACTCTGGATATCGCTTCGTGTTCAGCGCCACGCCGGATCCGCCATGCGTGAAGTGAAGCAGATCCCTTGGCATCGACATCCGAGGTAACGGCATGCAGCCCCCTTTGCAAACGCCATGGCTTGAAACAACGCCACTTGCAGCGCCTACCCAAGGAAGCGAGGAACGCGCGGCGATGGGATCAGCACCACCGTACCCTTGACCGGCCGCTTAACATCACCCTGGCCGTGGGCCATGGGTTGCCCACCCGCATGCCGCTATGGTTTTCCCAGGTCCGCAGCCTGTGTCACCAACTGTTGAATGTCGTCCACCATTCCAAATGGGGACACAACGTTCACAATCCGGCCGCCCGCCTTGTCAATCGCGCCGCGGAATCCGTCCACCAGACGCCATGAGTTGAACGTACGCTCATGCCGGGAGCGTGTCATGAACGAACCAGGACGCACATATCCCAAGGTCTGCTGAGGCCGCGGTTGCAAGATCCGCAGCACTTCATCCTGCAACGGGTAGCTCTCTCGCCACCACGGACTCACCACCACCATCAGATCGCTTCCCTGCAAGCAACTACGGTTGGCGTCCACTGTTTGGCGCAGGAATTCCAGCTCCCGCTCTGTTCCAAGTTGGGTGAGCTTCACCACTCCGGTTTCCAACCGCTCATAGGCCGCCGTAAGGCGCGGAAAGTCCACCGTGGCTTCGAACTCCTGCTGGTATAGCTCCTCCTGCTGCGGCAGGCTGAAGGCAACCACCGCGATCGCCCGCACCGCTGGATCCTCGGCAATCAACCGTATCGTGCCAATCGCGATCTCAGCCGAATACCAGTCCGTCGCGAAGTCCTCGCGATAGCGGTTTTCCACGTTCAGCAACACGCAGGCGCGGATGCCGTCGGCGCGCTTTTCCACCGCCCGCTGGGGCGCGCCCATCTCCATCGCACGGTTGCCGATTTCCCCGGGCGCCAGGCGAATGCCTCCGCGAGGCTCCTGCTGCGGAGCACGCGCTACCGACGTCCATCGCATCACGCAT
>JALOKO010000544.1 GCA_025456495.1 Bryobacterales bacterium
GGTCGAGTGCGGTGAGCTGCTTGATCAGCTGTCCGACGGTGTACATGCGTACCTCCTGTCGTCGGTTGTGGTGATCGGGGTCAGGCCGGTTGCTTCCTAGCGACCTTGCGCCCGGCGCGGAGTTGCGGAGTGGTGTCGGCGAGTTGATCGACGACTCGGTCGAGTGCGTCGTCGATGAGTGCGGCGACGATGTCGCCCATCGAAGCGTGAGAGCTGAGCTCGATCGCTGCGGAGCGGAGCCGGTCGCTGTGCTCGGGCGAGAGGAGCACGTTGATCTGCACCTTGCTCGTTGTCGAACTCCGAGCAGTGACGGCAGGCTTGGGTGCTTTCGTCGATGATTTTGGCGCGCCTGAAGACACTCCTGGGTAGCTTGCAGGGTCGGTTTGAGACCGTTGAGGAAGACATTCCAACGATCCGCGGCCGGGTAGACTGGTCTCGCTATGCGAGGGTTCATCTTCCTCGCGGCAGAAGTGCAGAACTTCCCTGTGTATACTCCGACTTCCAAGTGGACAGATCTCTCTTGGGTGCTATTCGGTACGCACTGGAGATCCAACTCCAATCGCTGAATACCCAGCGTCACCATGGCCTGCATGTTCATCGTCTGATTGAGTTATGTACTAGCCTGCTGCAGGTTACAGGTAAGGTTACTGCGCTGCCGCCTAAACCATCACAGATTGCGGCGTGGATGCGGCGTCCAATGAAGGCTGATGCCTTGACCGAGGGGGTCCTTGCGATTGAATGGACACTGGAAGGCCGTGGTCTTGCAGGAACTAACGAACTGGCGGGAGTTCCTTGGATTCTTTCGATGGATCGGTTTTTTGAGGCTTGGGTAGAGACGGTCTTTGGGGAGTTTGGGCGGCGCTTGGGTTCGCGCATGCGGTCCGCGCGCAGCGATGGCACTCGGCAGCGGATACAATGGACCCCGCGATTTACGGGGGCACAGGAATCGCTGGTGCCAGACGTAGTTCTAGAACACGGCGATACAACGTGGATTGTCGACGCGAAGTATAAGCGCCATTGGGAAGAGTGGCAATTAGGAATATGGAACAAACTGGATGAGGAGTTGCGCAATGAACATCGTCACGATTTTCACCAAATACTGGCATATGCAAACGTGAGCAGAACAGACCGGACGATCACCTGCCTTTGCTATCCATGTGAACCATCAACGTGGAAGGAGATGAAGGAACGAAACCGAGTGCTGTATCGGGCGTATATGCCATCCGCACAAAGATCGCTAGAGATATGGGTAACAGCGATTCCGATGGACACGGATGTAGGCCAGATAGCAGATCTACTTTTGACTCACGTGAAGTAGCGGTTTGGCTGACCCGTTAGAGTGGAGCACTGCCAGTTTGCGTTTTGGTTACGATTCGGGATGTTGCCACAAGAGTAGTAGGGGCTTCGTGATGAGTTCGACGGTGACGCGGGCATGCGCACCTCGGTTAGATTTGCGGTTCCTTCTTCTTCAGCAGGCGGGAGATTTCGGTGAGGAAGTCGTCTTCGTCCTGGAAGTTGCGGTAGACAGAGGCGAAACGGACGTAGGCGATCTTGTCGATGGTCTTTAGACGCTCCATGAGGATTTCGCCAACTTGGGCGGTGGTGATTTCGCGGTCGGCGTTGGCGACTAGGGCTGCTTCTACAGCGTCGACCGCTTCGGCCATCGCGGACATGCTGACCGGGCGCTTTTCGGAAGCTTTCAGGAGCCCGCCTAGCACTTTCTGGCGGTCGAAGGGCTCACGGCGTCCGTCCTTCTTCACCACCATGAAGGGGATCTCGTCAATGCGTTCGTAGGTGGTGAAGCGGCGTCCGCAGGCAAGGCATTCGCGACGACGGCGGGTGACATTGCCTTCCTTGCTCTCGCGGGAATCAATGACTTTGTCGCCGTTATGGCCGCAAAATGGGCACATCATAGTTGGGCTTCACGCTCCATGTTCTTTAGTTTCCGCCAGTTAAGCCCACTGCGCAATGCGGCCACGGAGGCGGGCAGCAGGGTGCTGGCGGTTTGGATGGCTGCAAAGGCCAGAGTGATGACCGAAGCCGATTCCAGTGGCAGGCCCATCCACTCCGTCAGCAGGAGGGCGGTAATGACAAAGTAGCCGCCTACCAGGCCGGGAAGTGGCACCGCGCTGGCCAGCGCCAGCAGCGCCAGGAAGCGCAAGGTGTCGGGCAAGCTGAGATGTGCTGAGACGGGCAGGGCCAGAAAGACGAGCCAGGTGCTGAGGGCGACGACCGCGAAATGGAGCAGCGAATAGGCGACGATGCGGGTGAAAAGCCGGGGCTGTCGGCTGACGGCGAGGGCATCCAGGAAGGCCGACAGCAGGCGGTTGGCGCCTTCCTGTCGGGAAGCCGGCAGCAGGGCCAGGGCGGGGCGTAGTCGCTGAGCAGCAAAGCCCTGGGCGAAGGTGAATACCAGGAGCAACGCGGTGGCCCCCAAGGTGGCGCTGAGCACGATGATTCCGCCAGCACGTAAAGCAAGGGCAAGGGCGGAGCCGTCCGGGAGGCCGTCCAGGGAAAGCGTGGAAAGCGCCCAAGCGGCGACGGCAAGGACAACCAGCAGGTCGTAGATGCGCTCCAGCAGCCATGCGCCCACCTGGGAAGGGAAGGGGACCCGGAGTTGGCGACTGAGCAGGTAGGGACGCAGGAATTCGGCGGGTCGCCCCAGGACCAGGACGGCGGCAAAGCCGATGACGGTGTTCCCGAAGAGGTCCAGCAGCTTGGCCTTGGGGGCGTAGGGCCGCACGAGGTCAGCCCAACGGAGTGCGCGGACCAAGAACGCGGAGACGGCGGCAAGAAGCGCGGCTGACAGCGTCCAGAGATTGGCGGAGCGGAGGAGATCCAGGAAACGGCTAAGGGTGAACCCATCATTCTGGCGGGCCAG
>JALOKO010000073.1 GCA_025456495.1 Bryobacterales bacterium
CATCGGTCTCGCCCATCATCAAGCCGGGCTTCAAACCGCCGCCCGCCATCCACATCGTGAAGGCATTCGGGTGATGGTCGCGGCCATCGGGTTCGCCATCACCCTGCACCATCGGTGTCCGGCCGAACTCACCGCCCCAGATGACGATGGTATCCTCCAGCATGCCGCGCTGCTTCAGATCCTTCACCAGCGCCGCCGATGCCTGGTCGCAATCCTTGCAGTTCCGCGCAAGGTCTTTCTTCAGCGCACCGTGCTGGTCCCAGGCTTCGTGATACAACTGCACGAAGCGAACGCCGCGCTCAAGCAAACGCCGCGCCAGCAGGCAATTGTTGGCGAAGCTGGGCTTGCCCGGTTCGGCGCCATACATCTCCAGGATGTGTTTCGGCTCCTTGGAAACATCCATCAGTTCCGGTCCGCTGGACTGCATCCTGTAGGCCATCTCGAAGCTGCTGATACGGGTTTCGATTTCCGGATCGCCGGTTGCTTCCAGACGCAGTTCGTTCATGCGCCGCAAGCTATCCAGGGTTTCGCGCTGCAAGCGGTCGTCCACGCCTTCAGGGTTCGACAGGTACAGCACCGGATCTCCGGAACTGCGGAATTGCACCCCTTGATACACCGTCGGCAGGAAGCCTGATCCCCAGCAGGAATTGCCTCCCGAGGGACCCTTCTGGCCGCTGGAAAACACCACGAAGGCCGGCAGGTCGCGGGTTTCCGCGCCAAGGCCATAGATGGTCCAGGCGCCGAAACTTGGCCGCCCGAACTGCTGCGAACCGGTGTTGATCAGCAATTGCCCGGGCGCGTGATTGAAGGCGTCCGTCACCATGGACTTCACGATCGTGAGGTCGTCGGCAATCGATCCAATGTGCGGGATGAGCTCGCCCAGATAGGCGCCTGATTGGCCGTAGTGCTTGAAGCCAAACTTCGGCCCCATCAGCTTCGAGTTCGGATTGATGAAGGCTGCGCGATAGCCCTTCAGCAAGTCCGCCGGGGGCAGGGAACCATCGAACTTCGCCAGTTGCGGCTTGTGGTCAAACAACTCCAATTGGCTGGGCGCGCCGGCCATGAACAGATACACGACGCGTTTGGCCTTGGGGGCAAAGTGCGGTTGCTTGGGGGCGGTGGGGTCAATCGCAGCGCCCAGCAGATGGTGGGTGGCCAAGGCGCCCAAACCAACGGGACAATCGCGTAGGAACCAGCGGCGTGAAATCATGGGTGTTGCTTACTCCTTGGTGATGGTCTCGTCCAGGTTCAGCAGTAGCCGCGCCACCGCGGTCCAGGCCTGCTGCGGGTCGCCGAAGCGCTGTTGCTGTAGCGCCAGGAAGCGGGTGAGTTCCGCCTGTTCGGCGTCGGTGGGTTTGCGCGAAGTGCAGCGCGCGAACGCCCACTGCAAACGCGTCGCATCGTCCGTGCCGCCATCGGCCAAGGTCCTGGCCGCAAGGGCTTGCGCCGCCTCGTAGAACAGAGGCTCGTTCAGTGTGGTCAGCGCTTGCAACGGAGTATTAGAGCGGTCTCTCCGCACACAACTGGTGTCGCCATTGGGCACGTCAAAATTCGTCAGCACAGGGTAGGGAACACTGCGATAGCGGAAGGTGTAGAGGGCGCGGCGGTAACGCTGGACGTCCTTGGCCTCGTTCCAGATTTTGGGTCCGTAGCTGGCGGGTGGCTGGAACAGAAAGTCGGGCGCTGGAGGATACACGCTGGGTCCGCCCACCTCAGGATGCAGCAATCCGCTGGCCGCAAGCGCGATATCTCGCACTGCCTCGCCATCCACGCGGAACCGTGGGGCACGGGCCAACAGGCGATTGTAAGGGTCCTTTTCACGCAACTCGGGAATCTGCCGCGAACTCTGCCGGTAGGTGCTGCTGGTGACGATCAGACGGTGTAGATCCTTGATGCGCCAGCCGTTTTCCATGAAGTCTACGGCCAGCCAGTCCAGCAGTTCCGGGTGCGATGCGGCGGGGCTCTGTTTGCCCAGGTCCTCAGCGGTCTCCACGATGCCGATGCCGAAGTAGGCCTGCCAGATGCGGTTCACAAAGCTGCGCGCGGTGGTGGGCGATTCCCGCGAAACCAACCAGCGGGCGAAGCGCAACCGTGGCGCTTCGTTGGCACTTTCGCTGTCCAGCGGATGTAGCACCGCCGGCACTCCAGGCTCTACGGTTTGGCCAGGATTCAGGAAGTCGCCACGCTTCAACAACCGCGTGGATCGCATGTCACGGCGCTCATCCAGCACCAGTTGTGTGGAGCCTTCGGGGTGTTCGCGCCAGAGGGCTTCGATGCGTGCATTCGTTTCCTGCCAGGCGTCCACGGTGTCCCGGAAGTGGGCGAAATCCAATGGAACCGGCGCCTCGCGGACGTCGCCCTTCGTGTAGGAAAGGCGGAAGCGACCCAGATTCAAGTTCTGGTTGTCATCGCTGTTCCATCCGCCATGACTCTGGTTCAGGCGAATCACAAGCTTCGCGCCCGCTTCCAGCCGGATGGGTTCGGCCGGAACGAACACGGCGCTGCGTGGCTGGTTGCGCCTGCCTGGGCCGGCATCGATGCCCCATGCGGTATCGGCCTTACCGTCGATGGCGTAGGCGATGGGGCCGGTGACGCGCGGCGCTTTTTCCCCCGCAAGTTCCTTCTTGTCGCGATGGATTTCGTCGATGGGGGATTCCGGCAGATTCAAGTCCGCATAGGCTTGTGTGAAGCGCACCGGGATGGCCTTGGCGGTTGCATCCGCCGGTTGTATTTCGGCTTCGAATTCCGTCAACGCACCCGTACCCTTCAGGCTGCGGCCTGGCCCTCCGCGAGGCAGGTTCGGATCCAGCAACAGGTCCAGCCGCAAGGCGCGGATTGCGCCCTCGGGCAGCGCGGCCGTCAGCTTCACCCGGTGCCGAGTGGGCGCGTAGCCGGCCGCCATCAGGCTGCCGTCATCCAGCTTCAGATACTTCTGCCCACCGGTGGAGATGTCATCCACCTCTGGCGTGAACGTGTGCCACTCCGGCTGTGCGGCCATGCGAGCCGCCTTCCACTGCTCGAACTTCGGACGCCAACCGGGGCTTCGCGCCTGCAACTGCTCTTCGCTTCGCGCAATCTCCTGGAGTAGCTCCTGTCGCTTCTTCTCCTCGGCGTGCGTATACACGCTGATGTTGGCCTCATGGGCGTTATTCAGGAAGGCAAAGATCCGGTAATACTCCTCTTGCGAGATGGGATCAAACTTGTGGTTATGGCACTGCGCGCACTGGATGGTAATGCCCAGGATGCCCTTGCCGATGGCCTCCATCCGATCAAAGGTGGCTTCCACTCGAAACTGCTCGGGGTCAATCCCGCCCTCTTCGTTAATCATCGAGTTGCGCAGGAATCCCGTGGCCACCCGTGTCTCCTGGGTGGCGTTCGGTAGCAGGTCACCGGCTAGCTGATGCAGGATGAACTGGTCGTACGGAAGATCCTGGTTCAGGGCCTGAATCACCCAATCGCGATAAAACCACACCCAGCGCTGCTTGTCCTTCTCAAAGCCATCGGAATCGGCGTAGCGGGCGGCATCCAGCCACACGCGGCCCCAGCGCTCACCGTAATGCGGCGAAGCCAGCAGGCGCTCCACCTGCTTCTGGTAGGCATGCGGACTTCGGTCGTTGACAAAGGCATCCACCTCCTCTGGGCTGGGAGGTAGACCAACCAAATCCAGGCTCAGGCGACGTAGCAGTGTCGGGCGATCCGCTTCAGGGGAAGGCTGCAGCTTTTCTTGTTCCAGACGGGCCAGGATGAAGCGATCCACCGCGTTGCGTGCCCAAGCGGTATTGGCCACCTGTGGCAGCGGTGATCGCTTGGGAGGCACATAGGCCCAGTGCTTCCGGATGGCGGCATTAGCGGCGCTGGCGGAGTCCGGCCAGGTTGCCCCCTCGTCAATCCAACGCTTGATGCGCTCAATCACCTCCGGCGCCAATGGCTTGCCACCCATCGGCATCCGTGGCTGGTCATCCAACCCGGCCACACGGATGTACAGCGAACTGGCTTCGGCCTTACCGGGCTGAATGGTGTGCGCGGCCAGAGCCTTGGCATCCAAGCGTAAATTACCCATCTGCATCTTCTCGCCGTGGCACTGCAAGCAAGCGCGTCGCAGTACCGGCTGAATGTCCGTGACAAAGTCCACCGGCTGCTGGGCAAGCGCCGGCCAAGCGAGAACCATTACCAATAGAAGCGAAGCATTCGTGATGATCAGGCGTTTCAGAAACATCCCCAACACGTCCTCCATCGGAAGCGTTGTACACAAGCGCAAAGCCCCGTCATCCAGCCGCGGGCCAAGCGAGTTCCAACCAGTATATTTCGAAAGGAACGTTCGCGGAGCCCCTTGGGAAGCACCCTCGGGAAGCGCTAAGCTGATGGTGAGTTTAAACCTGGATGCAGGACTAACCCGTGGCAGAAAACTTCATTCTTGTAGACTTCGAAAACGTACAGCCAGAAAAGCTGCCTTCGATGGAGCGCGAGGACCTACACCTTTGGTTGTTTCTAGGCCCCAATCAGCCGCGGATTCCCGTGGAGCTTGCCATCCGCATGCAACCCTTGGGGGTGCGTGCCCGCTATGTTCGCATTACCTCTCCCGGCAAGGATGCACTGGATTTTGTCATCGCTTTCAGCATCGGAGAACTCGCGGTGAGCTATCCGTCTGCCTACTTCCACATCGTTTCCAAGGATACTGGTTTCGATCCACTAGTTAACTACCTGAGGACGCGTAGCATTAAGGTGCAGCGGCATGCGTCCATGGAATCTGTGCCTTTTTGGAAGCCACTTCAAGATCCCTCGGTACGCGAACATGTGACTGTTGCGATCAGTCATTTTCAGAAAACTGGCGTCACTCGACCGCGCACCCGGAAGACCCTTTTCAACGCATTGCATGCGCTGTTCAAAAAGACGCTTGCAGATGAGGAGATTGCCGCGCTGGTGAAGGAATTGGAGCGCCGTAGGCTGATCACGCTGGCCGAGGAAAAGGTAGAGCACCATTGGCCCGTGGCGAATGCAAACGGCGAAGCGAGCAAGGCATAGGTTTCCGTAGGCTTCGGGTGAGCAATCCAGCCAGCGCCCATCCCCTGTCTGCGCAGGCGGCAGTTGAACGGCGCGTGGCGCTTGCACACCGCGCGCGTGGCGCCGTTACGGCGCTGAACTTCCACCCGGCACTTGCAAGAACACTGCCCAGGCATGCGCGCATTCAACCCCGTGCAGGTTCACTAGGGTTGCCTCAGTGGCGACACGGCGCTTGGATCGATGACACACCCAGCCTTGAATGCGCATGCATTGGCCAGTCCGGACTGGCTCTCGGAATCGCACACGCAGCTCGGCCGTGAGGGCTTCGCAAGGCAAGCTAGCTACCGCTTTAGACATTGCCTCATCCAGAACCGTGCTAACGACACCCCCATGGATGATGCCCTGAAAGCCCTCCAGGTCCGGCGAGGGGGTCCATTGTGCTTCCACTTCCCCTGTGCGCTGAAGGCGGAAGTGAATCTGCATGCCCCGGGGATTCTTTGTGCCACACACAAAGCAGCCTGCGTTCGTGGCCGCGCGCAGCGGAGATGATTCGCCACAGGCATGCTCAGGCTGTAGATGCTGCTTCATGCTCTTCATCGATGGAACCTTATCCGCATGCAAAGTGCCCGGGTTCCACCGTCGCGTTGTTGGGCTGTTGGTGCTCCCCATCGGCATGATGGCGCTGGTTCCCCGTGCAGGCTTCGGATTGGCAGACCAGGCTGCCATTTAGAAATGAGCGCACCAGGACGTCAGGGGCTAGGGTAGGGGCTCCGGTGATGAATGGAATCTCCAGGCCTTGAAGCCGTTCTTGTGCTCGACCGCCCAGTCTGCCGGCAATCACCAGGTCAACGCCCAATTGCTGAAGCCAACGCGGCAGCAGCCCTTGCTCGTGTGGAGGAGCTTCCACCAATTCCATTTTCAACAGTGTCGACTTCGCAGTGTCGCAATCGATGATCGCAAAGACCGTGCATTTCCCGAAATGCGGATTCAGTTCACCGCTTGAGGTGGGAATCGCGATGCGCATTAGAACCTTTCCTTTCGGCAATCCATGTAGCCTGCAACTAGGTGTAAGAAACATCTATAATAACGGACAGGCAGGTCTGATGCAAGATGGAATTTGCGGAGGGCCGCAGGAACTCAGCAAACCGCTCGGTGAAGGCGCTCATCGTACCGGGCTCTCCACGGCTGGGCCAATCCAGCCATGGCCTTTGGCTGGTAACGATTCACGTTCGAAGGGGGAGGCAACGGTGCCGAATAAGATATGTCCACGTCATTTGGGCAAGCATCCCTGCACCTGCGGGATGGGAAACCTCTACCGGTTTGTGGAGCCGGTGCTCTTGTATCTGCTAAGGCAGCAAGGGCCGTCCCACGGCTATGACCTGCACCAGCAAGTGGCAGCGCATGCGTTGACCGATGCGGAGATCGAACGGGCGGTTCTGTACCGCACGTTGCGAAACCTGGAATCCCATGGACATGTGGAGTCTGTGTGGAACACTGAGGATGCAGGGCCACCGCGACGGGTTTACCGGATTACGTCCAGCGGGGACGCTCATCTGGAGGAGTGGGCGGTAGTACTTGAACAGCTTGCGCGATCGATGTCCAGCTTTGTTCGGAAAGCCCGGCGGGGGGCCACGAAGCGCTTCCACGTGGCGGTGACCCCCGTCGCGACGAAGCGGCGCATTGCAACATGAAACAGACCGCGATGCTGATGCTTCCACAAGGTACAAGGGGGCTGCAACGCCATCGGGGTTCTCCTTTGATTCGACTATTCTCGCGCCCTGTGTCGTGGCAGCGAACCCTGGTGCCGCGTTGCAGCCCCCTCGTCCATCAACGCTTTGTACCGGCGGCCTTGATGAGCTTCGAACAGGAAGCGGGGAGTCTTTCGGCTCTTCGCATTGGGAAGGAATTCAAGAACACACCATGCGCATTCAGGTAAACAGCGACAAGACAGTGGATGTCAACGACGGACTGAAGCTGGCCGTCAAGACTCACATGAAGAAGTCCTTTGACCGGTATGGTGATCGCGTCACGCGCGTCGAAGTCCATTTGAGCGACCTCAACGGCAATCGTGGCGGGGATATGGACAAGCGTTGCCTGCTGGAGGTGCGTCCTGCGGGTATGGATCCGCTGGCCGTCACCCACCAGGCCGCCACTGTAGATGATGCCTGGAAGGGCGCCACCCGCAAGATGGTGCGCAAGCTCACCACGCGGTTTGCAAAGGCTACAAAGCCAGTGGCGGACCCCGCGGTCGCCAGGGCGTAACTCCGTTTCCCGCGTGGCTAGCCGGGGCGTCGTGTGTTCTGTACGAGTCGCGCCTTGGCCAGCGTCAACTCCTTCGCGACACTGCGCGTCTGGTAAGCGCCGTTCCCCATGCGAAAATAGGAAGGTGACCGGAAGCCAAACCCGCCAGATCTTTCTGGATTACTTCGCCTCGCAAGGCCATCGCATCGTGCGCAGCTCTTCGCTGGTGCCTGCCAACGACCCCACCCTGTTGTTTACCAACGCGGGTATGAACCAGTTCAAGGACATCTTCCTGGGCCAGGAAGTGCGCGATTACGTCCGCGCCACCACCAGCCAGAAGTGCGTCCGCGCTGGGGGCAAGCACAACGACCTGGAGAACGTTGGCCACACGCGCCGCCACCATACCTTCTTTGAAATGCTGGGGAATTTTTCCTTTGGCGATTATTTCAAGGCAGACGCCATCGCCTTCGCCTGGGAGCTGGTTACCAAGCGTTACGGCCTGCCGAAAGAGAAGCTCTACGTCACCGTCTTCCGTGAAGATGACGAGGCCGAAGCCCTCTGGCAGAGCGTGGCAGGCGTGCCCAAGAGCCGCATTTTCCGCCTGGACGAGAAGGACAATTTCTGGCAGATGGGCGATACCGGCCCCTGCGGACCCTGCTCAGAAATCCACTACGATCTGGGCCCCGATGCTGCCGAACCCGGTCGCGAGCACGAAGAGTTCCCCTTGGATGGCGGTGGCCGTTTCGTGGAAATCTGGAACCTCGTGTTCATGCAATTTGACCGCGATTCCCAAGGGCGCTTCACGCCGCTGCCGCGTCCGTCCATTGACACCGGCATGGGCCTGGAACGCGTGGCGGCCATTCTGCAAGGGAAGCTGTCCAACTACGATTGCGACCTCATCCTGCCTATCGTGCAGCAGGCGGGAGTGCTGCTGGGAACGCCGCATGGCGAGGATACCCGCACCGATCTCACCCTACGCATCAACGCGGACCACGCTCGTGCGGCTGCATTCCTGATTCACGATGGCGTTGTGCCTTCCAATGAAGGCCGCGGTTACGTGCTGCGCAAGATCATGCGCCGCGCCCTGCGCAATGCGCGTCTCTGCGGCATGCAGGAGCCCTATCTGCACAAGCTTACCGCCTTCGTGGCGCAGCACATGAGCGATGCGTATCCGGAATTGTTGGAGAGCGTCGATCGCGTCGGCCGCATCGTGCGTGAGGAAGAGCATCGCTACGCCACCACCTTCCAGTTGGCTGAGCGCGTATTCCAGGACGAGGCCAAGCGCGCCGTGGATGGCGTGCTGCCCGGCGCGGCCGCCTTCAAGCTCTACGACACCTACGGACTGGCCACCGACGAGCAGGAAGAGATGGCCCGGGAGTTCGGATTGCGCCTGGATAACGAGGGCTTCCGCGCCGCCATGGACGAGCAGCGCACCCGCGCCCGCGCGAGTTGGAAGGGCGCCGAGAAACGGGAAGTGTCGCCGGTTTACCAGGAAATGCGTGAGCAGGGCGCCACCATTTTCCGTGGCTATGACGTGTTGGAACTGCCCAGCGTCACCGTGTTGGCCCTAGTGCAGAATGGCTCGCGGGTGAGCGAAATCGCCCCCGGCCATACCGGCGAACTTGTATTGAACGAAACGCCCTTCTATGCGGAAACCGGCGGCCAGATTGGCGATCAGGGCGTACTGCTGCATCCGGAAACGGGCGCGGTGGTGGCTGAGGTCACCAATACCTACCCGGCCGTCCCCGGTCTAACGGTGCATCAGGTGAAGGCGCTGCTGCCGCTCACCGAAGGCTTGGTGCTGCAAGCGGGCGTGGAGGCCTCGCTTCGGGAAGCCATCATCCGCAATCACACCGCCACCCACCTTCTGCACGCGGCGCTGCGCGATGTGCTGGGCAAGCACGTCAAGCAGGCCGGCAGCGTGGTTGACCCCAGCCGTTTGCGCTTTGACTTTTCGCACTACGCCGCCATGGATAGCGCGGAACTGCAAGAAGTCGAGCGTATCGTGAACCAGCAGGTCTTCGCCAATACGGTAGTGGATACCAAGGTATTGGACCTGGAAACGGCCATCGCCGGTGGGGCCATGGCGCTGTTCGGTGAGAAGTACGGAGACCGTGTCCGCGTGGTGGAAATCGGGGACTTCAGCAAGGAACTGTGTGGCGGCACGCACGTCCGGCGCACTGGCGAAGTGGGCCTCTGCAAGGTGGTGTATGAAGGGAGCATCTCCGCCGGAACCCGCCGTATTGAGGCAGTCACCGGCTACGGCGCGCTGGATCGTTTCCGCGACGCCAGCAGTTCCCTGCAACGGGTGGCGGGTGCGCTGAAGGCCTCTGAAAACGACCTGCTAGAACAGGTCAACCGGCTGCTGGAACAGCATCGCAGCGTGGAAAGACAACTTGAGCAACTGAAGAGCAAGCTGGCCAGCGCCTCCGCCGATGAGGTGGAATCGCAAGCCCGCGTGATTGGGGAAGCCCGCGTGCTCACCGCCCGTGTGGACGGCCTTGACCGCGCGCAGATGCGCGAGCTTGCCGACAAGCTGCGCAACAAGTGGGGCAGCGCCGTGGTGCTGCTGGCCGCGGCGGATAACGGCAGCGTCGCCTTGCTCTGCGCGGTCACAAAAGACCTCACCGGCAAGGTGCATGCGGGCAAAGTGATAGGTGAACTCGCCCAAGCCTTGGGCGGTCGCGGCGGCGGTCGCCCAGACCTCGCCGAAGCCGGGGGCAAGGACGCCGCCAAGGTGGGCGAAGCGCTGGAGGCAGCCTTTGGCAACGTGGAAAGGATGCTGGGTTGACGCACATTCCGGTAGCCATCATCGGTGCGGGACCCACGGGGCTGTCCTGCGGCATCGCACTCAAGCAGCAAGGTGTGGACGCCCTGCTCTTTGAAAAGGGTTGTGTAGTGAACTCCATCTACAACTACCCCACCAATATGTCGTTCTTCACCACGCCGGAACTGTTGGAGATTGGCGGCATCCCCATGACGTCGCTGAACGAAAAACCCAACCGCACTGAGGCGTTGAAGTATTACCGGCGGGTAGCCAGCTACTATGGTTTGCGGGTACACCAGTATGAACGCATCGACGCCGTCACCGGCAACGACGGCGGCTTCCACCTCAGCAGTAGCACCCGGGACGGCGCGCACCGGCGGTACATCGCGCGGAAGGTGATTCTGGCCACCGGCTACTACGATATTCCTGTGTTGCTGAATGTGCCGGGCGAGAAGCTTTCCAAGGTCATCCACTACTACAAGGAACCCCACCCTTACTTCGACCAGGATGTACTGGTGGTGGGCGGCAAGAATTCCGCCGCCATCGCCGCCCTGGAACTGCACTGGTCCGGTGCCCGCGTCACGCTGCTTCATCGGGGCGATCGCCTTAGCGACTCGGTGAAATACTGGCTGAAGCCCAACCTCGAGAACCGCATCAAGGCGGGCGAGATCCAGGCCTATTTCCAGTCCAGTGTGGTGGAGATCCGCGAACAGGAAGTGGAGATCGACACTCCGGAAGGCCGCCGCACCCTTGCCAACGATTTCGTCTTCGCCATGACCGG
>JALOKO010000074.1 GCA_025456495.1 Bryobacterales bacterium
TGAGCGCTTTTCCCGGCCTCGGATTTGAGCGGTCTTGGATGTTTGTTCTGTCACCATTGCTGTTGCCTGCAGTCCCATAGTCTTCTCTTCGGTGTTCCCAGAATCGCCCATAGAGAAAAAACATTCAATAGAACTTTCGGTTCAATCTTAATGGTACGGAAGTTTGGGTGGTTTCCGGTACCTTCGCCCCTGAAATCAAGTATCCTAGCACCATGAAACCCCTCCGTGCTTTCTCCGTCGTATCCCTGATGCTGTTTCTCAGTGTCTTTGCCTTTGGGCAGCAAAAACAGGCCATTACACCCGCTGGAGCGCAAACTGCTGGTCCCTATTCGCCTGGAATCCTGGCGAATGGCACCCTACATGTGGCCGGTCAGGTAGGGCGAACACCCGACGGGAAGTACCCCGAAAAGTTCCAGGACGAAGTGAAGCAGTGCCTGGAAAACGTCGGTGAAATTCTAAAGGCGGCCAAGTATACGTTCGGTGACGCGGTGGCCGTCCAGGTCTACCTCACCGACATGAGCACCTTCCAGGCGATGAACGAGGTGTACACCACGTTCTTCACCAAGCCGTACCCCGCGCGCACTACCGTTGGGGTGAAGGAACTCGTGGGCCCTGCCCGTATTGAGATCACGGTCACCGCGTGGAAGAAGCCTTAGCGGGGCTATTCACTCAGCGAGAATGTCAGGCCAATCCGCTCATCAGGGCTGCAGGTTTTGCCATTCCCCATCGCAAGCGCCGGGGGTTGTCGCTCGAAAACGTCCATTGCGAGATCGGGACCACCTTCGCAGATTCTGAACGGGCAGGCCTGTTTTGATATGATTCGCGGCACGGGTCAATACCCATACCCGACCCTCAAGGAGTTCCCCAGATGCAAACCCGCCGCGCCGCCATTGCCCAAGCCGCCGTGACCTTGGCCGCAGCCTCCCTGGCCAGCGCCCAACAACAGGGTCCTGCCGTGCAACGGTACGTGCGCTTCCGGCATCGCAACGCCACGCAGTACGGGTTGTTGGAGGGGGAACAGGTGCGTCCACTAGGCGGGCCGCTGTTTGGCGATCACCGTCCCAGCGCATCCACCATTCCCCTGAAGGACGTGAAACTGCTGTTTCCCTGTGAGCCGCGCCAGGTGCTGGCGTGCGGGTTGAACTATCGCAGTCATCTAGGATCCGCCCCGGTTCCCGCGCGGCCGGAGATATTCTTCAAGCCCATCACCTGCCTGCAGAATCCTGGCGACCCCATCATCATTCCGCCCGACGCCAAGAACGTCCACTACGAAGCTGAGATCGTCATTGTCGTTGGCAAGCCGTTGCATCGAGCGACGCGGGCACAGGCCGAAAGCGCCATCTTCGGTGTCACCTGTGGAAACGACGTTTCTGAGCGCGACTGGCAAAGCGGCGCCGATAAGGACTTGCAATGGTGGCGCGCCAAGGGTGCGGACACCTTTGGTCCGCTGGGTCCTTGCATTGCCCGCGGACTGAACTACAGCAACCTGCAGGTGGAGATGCGTGTCAATGGCAAGAGCCTGCAGAAGCAGCGCACCTCTGACCTTATCTTTGACCTTCCCTCCATCCTGGTGCAGATCACGCGCTATATGTCGCTGTTCCCGGGCGACGTGGTGTATACGGGTACTCCCGGCCAGACCACTGCCATGAAGCCCGGCGACATCGCGGAGGTGGAAATCGAAGGCATCGGCATCCTGCGCAACCCGGTGCAGCAGGGCTAACGGATGCCGCTTCGCGCGTACCTGCTGCTGGTGCTTGCTCTCACGAATTCGGCGTGGCATGCCTGCGCCTCTGAGCCGGTGGAGTTGCCCGCTGTTCGCAAGCCCCATTTGGACGCCTGGCGCGGCAGCACTCCCACGCTGGATGGCGTTCTCAGCCCGGGCGAGTACGACGACGCCACGCATATCCATGGCGTAAAGGGGTGGGTGGCGCAGTTTTCCCCTACACGCGTCGCCGCGGACCTCTCCTTGGAAGGCTTCGTCAAGCACGACGGCCAGCAACTGTACTTCGCCTTTCGCATCACCGATGACCTGCTGTATGGCATCGATACGCCCCGCTGGTTGCCAGCCAATAACCCCCTCGCCCATGAACTCAGCCAGAAGGGCTTCCCCTGGTTTGGTGATGAGATGGTGATCCTGCTGTATGCCTCTTACCGCTGGATGGCGGACGAGTCCGTGGCCGGCGATGGGGGTAGTTGGCAGATGCCGCCTGGCGTACCTACCAGCGATGGATTCTGGACGGCCAGCAACGCTGCGAGGCCAAGCCGCTGGCCGCTGGGGCGGGTTATGTCATCGAGTGGGCAGTTCGCTTGCAGCCCTGCGTGGAGATTGCGCCCGGTCGTTTCTGGACGCCCGCACTGGGCCACCACACGGTGGGCCTGAACCTCGCGCTGGGAGACCTGGATCGTCCCGAGGATGGCGCAGGGAACTTCGCCAACTTCCACCATGAGGATTGGTGGGCAGGCGCCCGGGGTGTCCGCACGCAATTACGGTACTTTGGCACGTTGACGTTGCAGCCGGGCACAAGGCCCGCGCTACCCGCACCAGCACCCGACCATCAACGGTAAAGGGAGCGTCATTCTTCGGTTCCGGGGCAGGGCGGTGGGCAGTCGCGCAGGGTGTAGACGAGCGCAGGGTGTAGGCGGGCAACCAGCGTGCAGGGAAGCGAGGAGCCTGCGGCGCGCCAAACGAAAAGGCTCACGGCGGCAGCTGGCCTTCCGTGAGCCTCAGATTTAGGATGAGTGAGAGCCGGACGAGCGCGTTCAGTACCAAACGGCGATGGCGCCCTCGCGTCCAAACAGCCGACAGGCAACCAGCGCGCTAGCTACTTCTTCAGGAGACCGGCTTCGCGCAACACGGCTTCAATGCCGTTCTTGTCGATGTTCTTCATCGCCGAGGTGGACACCCGCAGGCGGATGAAGCGGTTTTCGCTGGGGATCCAGAATCGCTTCCACTGCAGATTGGGATTCCACTTGCGGCGGGTCTTGTTGTTGGCGTGAGAAACGTTGTTCCCGGAGATGGGCTTCTTTCCCGTGATTGCACATACCTTGGCCATGGTGATCGTCCTTCCTGAACGCGGGCGCTGCCGCATCTCCCTGAATTTGTATCTCGCTGAATCTGTATCGCGCTGAATCTGTGTGTGTTCTGTCCGGCCTGGGGCGTTTCCTGGAGGACGCAGCCCGGAACGGATGGCAACCGCGGACTGCAACCGGAACCTGCCAACACCACCGGGTACCGCTCCAACACCACCGGGTACCGCTCCAACACCGCCGGGTACCGCTTCGCGGACGGGCGACGCCGTCGTAGCACCGGCCACAATCTCTAAGTCTACCGCAGATGTCACCTATGGGCAATGTTGGCTCGCCGCCCGGCAATGTTGGCTCGCCGCCCGGCAATGTTGGCTCGCCGCCCGGCAATGTTGGCTCGCTGCCCGGCAATGTCGGCTCGCTGCGGACAGCGTCGGATTGCTGAGTGGGACGCTGGCTTGGTGCAGGAAACGGCAGACTAGGGTCTGGCGGACGGCGCATCCGTGGTGGCCGGGGGCGCCACCGGGGGGATTGCCGTAGCCGGAGGCGTGATGCGGGCCGGGGTGTTGCGCTGCAAGCTGCCGCTGCCGGGAGCACTGCCACCCGGGCCGTTGGGCCGTACCCCGGTCGCAGCGGGTCGGCGGGCGCGGTTGGGCGGCGTTTCGAATACCTTCTGCATGATGGCGCTTACGTATTCGCGGGTTTCGGCGTAGTCCGGGACGCCGTTCGCTTTGTCCACCGCCCCTTCGCCGGCGTTGTAGGCGGCCAGGGCCAGGTCTGGCCGTCCGTTGTATTTGTCCATCAGGCGGCGCAGCAGGCGCACCCCGCCGTCGATGTTTGCCCGAGGGTCAAAGGGGTCACCCACCCCCAGCGCCTCCGCAGTATCAGGCATCAACTGCATCATTCCCATGGCGCCCTTAGGAGAAACGGCGCAGGGCAGGAAGCCGGATTCGCGGCGCACCACTTCGCGCACCAGGTCCAGGGAGACTCCTTCGCGCATCGCGCTTTCCCGCATGAACGCTTCGGCGATGGTGCTTTCGAGGGGTTCGCATTCGCCTGGTGGTGGAAAGCCGTCCTGCGCCGCCAGTGGCTGTGTGGGAGCATCGGAAAACCAGGACGACACGAAGAATCCGTCGGTACCCCGGCGCGCCCCGCCCAGTTGGCGCTGGACGCTGGAGGTTTGCCGTTGGATGGCGTTCCCGCTCTGTTTGGACACCGCCGGCCGAAAGGCGGATGGCGTTGACGTGCTGGCATCGCGATCCTCACCCTGCGCTTCGGCGTCGATGGTATCGGGTGAGCCCTCCCCGCCGCCTTCCTGCAGGGGATCGTTGGCCTTACCGCGGCCTGGGGACAGGCTGGATGCCGCCGATGTACTAGGCGTGGCCGATGCACTAGGCGTGGCCGATGCACTAGGCGCTGCCGATGCACTAGGCGCTGCCGATGTAGCGGAAGCAACGGGGGCCGCGGGTTTGGCGGGCGAAACGGGTTTTGCAGGAGAGGGTGGGCTTGCCGGAGATGCCGTCCGCGTCGGCGAGGCCGCCGGGGGTGCTTGTCCGCTCAAGGTGACGGCCGACGCCAAAGCGACCAGAAGCAAAAAGAAGTGGGCGCACCCGTGGCGCGCCCATAGTTGCGAGAAGCGAACCGCATTCACGTAGGTCTATCGGCGACAATCGCCCGAAGGTTTAGCCTACTTTTCTTCCAGTCGCTCCACCTTGATGTCGGTGGCTGCTTCCAGGGCCGCCAGCACCTCACGGAAGTTATCCTTGTGAAGCTGAAACAGCGCGTAGCGGCCCTCGCCGGCGTTGTCTTTGTACTGCACGGTGAGGAAGTGCTTCTTGGTCTTGGTAAACAGCAGCGGCCAGGCCAGCAGGAGTCCCACGCCGTAGCGGGGCCGCTTGGCGCGTTCGTACACCACGTTGGTGATGGACGCCAGTGGCAGATCCATCCGCTTGCGCTCCTGCGCCGAGAACGCAAGCACGCGGGCGTCGCGGTCCAGCATCAAGCTACCTTCGTGGTCAACGGGCTTGTCGCTGCCTTCCTGCTTCTCAAACCAGGTGGTCTTGCGAAAGTACTCCGCGGCGGCAACCGGTCGGACTTGTGTTAGCGCCAACGCGGCGAAAGCAAAGCCACGACGGCTGATGAGGGGCATGGACATGGATGAGGCTCCTTTGGGCTTACAGTGTAATCTTACAGCATTCTTTCGGACGTGTCTGTTTCCGCGCCGGTTTCGTTGGCCTCGATGGTTATCGTGGCTGCGTCTTTGCGCGTTGCCTCCGCACACGGCGCAGGGGACTTCCCCCGGATTGGTAACTGCCCAACGCGGTCGCTACGGGGCTTGGCGACACCCTGCCGGAACCAGCCCGACACCCTGCCGGAAACATAGCACAGTCGGGCCACAGATCGTAAGCATGAGTCGCCTAGGTCTCATCGCCTCGCAACGACTCCGATTCTTCCAGCGGTTCCGGGTTTAGCCGCTGGTAAAGCCAAGCGCGGGCCAGCTTCACCTTGCGGTCTACAGTGGCCTTGGAGGTGTGGGTTAACTCCGCGGCTTCCTCAGCGGTGCAGCCGAGAAAATAGCGAGATTCAAACATCTCCACCATTTGGGGATCCAACCGGGCGAGTTCGTGCAGGCCGCGGTCCAGGTCAATCATGTGCGGACTGGCAATGTCCAGCCAGGCCAGTTCGGCGTGCAGCGGCGTGGGCGCTTGAACGGAACGATGGAACTCCTCACGCAGTTCGACGGGCTGCTGGCCACCGCCGCGCTTGTCCCGCTTGGCGCCGCGGGCATAGTCAATCAGCGCCATACGCATCAGCTTGGCGCAGGCGTTGTAAAAGTGTTGCCGGTGGTCGTAGTTGGGCTGGCGCTGGGCGATGAGCTTCAGGAAGAGTTCGTTCACCAGTCCGGTGGCTTGCAAGGTGTGGCCGGGTCGCTCACGGCTGAGCAGGGCACGGGCGATCTCGCGTAGTTGGGGGTACACCACGGGAGCGATGCGGTGGAGTGCGGAGGCATCCCCGGCAGCCCAATCGGCAAGCGCGCGGGTGATGGCCTCATCCATGTTGTAAAGTGTACCCGGAAGGGGCGGCATTGAGGCGGAACGGGCGTGTTTGTCGCTATTCCGTTGCTTGGGGGCAACTCGATTCCATGGCTTGGGGCAACCGATGAGCACATTCGATGAGCGCGGCTGGGCACGCATCCAGCGGTTGTTCGATACGGCATCGCAGTGGCCGTCCGGGGAATGGAGCGCGCGCCTGCGGCAGTTGGAAGCCGACGACGCCGTGCGGGCGCAGGTGCTGGCTTTGTTGGAGGCATCGGAAGCCGAGGCCCGAGCCAGTGAGGCGCAGGTGGCGGCGTCGGACGTAGAGGCGCAGCCCGCGCGGATTGGCCCGTTTTCCGTCATCCGTCTGGCGGGCGCCGGAGGCCGCGGGCGGGTGTTTGAAGCAGAGCGGGAGGTGGCGGGCGTTCGGCAGCGCGTGGCGCTGAAGGTGATGCATGAGCACCTGATTGCCCCCAAGGACCTGGAGCGGTTTGAGCGTGAACAGCGGATGCTGCTGACGCTGGATCACCCGGGCATTGCGCGCTTCCTGGAGGCTGGCTGGGAGGGCGGGCGGCCTTACTTCACCATGGAGTGGATAGATGGCCAGCGTGTGGATGAGTATTGCCAGCAGCATCGCCACGGCGCCGGCGCCGCCAACGCGTCTGTGGCCATCCGCTTGGTGGTGGACCTGCTGGATGCCCTGCATGCCGCGCATCGCAACCTGGTCGTCCACCTGGATCTGAAGCCGTCCAACGTGCTGGTGGACCGCAACGGCCGGGTGCGCATCCTGGATTTCGGAACGGCCAAGCTGCTGCATGAACACGACGAGACCTCCACTGAGCAACTCACGCCCCGCTATTCCAGCCCCGAACGCTTGCGCGGTGAGGCAGCCACCACGGCCTGCGATATCTACAGCGTGGGCCTGCTGCTGCACGAAGTGGTGACGGGGCAGTGGGCCTTTGGCCACGCGCATTCGATTGCTGCGCTGGGGGAGCGAGCGGCGGGCATGGCGCGCTTGCAGGTGCGCACGGGCTCGCGCGATCTGGATGCGGTTATCGTCAAGAGCCTGCGCCATGAGCCGGAGCAGCGCTACTCCTCAGCGGCCGCGTTTGCTGAGGATCTGCGCGCCTACCTGGAGCAGCGGCCCGTGCGGGCACGCCCGGCGTCGTGGTGGTACACGGCGTCGCGCTACGCGGCCCGGCATCGCGCGGTGGTGACGGTGATGGCGGTGTGCTCCCTAGCGGTGATGCTGCTGGCAGGGTACGCCTGGTGGCAACAGCGCGTCGCCTTGCAGGAAGCCCGGCAAGGCCAACAGATTGCACGCTTCCTGAGCTGGATGATTACCAGTTCCGCCACGCCGGGCAGTGGCAAGCGGGCCATGACCGTGGCGGAGATGGTGCGGCGCGGTAGTGCGCGCATGGATGCAGGCACTTCGCTGCCGGATGCGGTGGCGGCAAACCTGCAAGCAGACTTCGCCTTCCTTACCCAGGAACAGGGCCGCGAGGATCTGGCGGAGCCCATGGCGCGGAAGGCCGTGCAGCGTGCCGATGGAGCTGCGGACGTGGACGCGCAGTTGAAGACGCGGGCAACGTTGGCAGACCTGTTGCGCCGCCGGGGAGCATGCGACGAAGCCATGGAAGTGCTGCGTGCGGGCGACCAACTGCGGCAACAATTCGGCAAGGGACTCGCCCCTGGAAGGCAGGTGACCTACCTGGTAGCGAGGGCCGCAGCCAGCGAAGGCTGCCAGGCCAAACCAGAGGAGGCGATTGGCTTCCTGCAGGCAGCCATGGTTGACGCCGCGGCGCTGCCCGATGAGGAGTTCGGCGTGGCCCCGCCGGTGGCACGCGCTGGATTGCAGTTGCAGTTGAGCCTGCTGTTGTCACGGGCGGGGAGAACGGAGGAAGCCCTGCAGGCTGCCATCGCGGGGCTCGCCTTGGCAAAATCGCATCCGGATGGAAGATACTTCCAAGTGGCCTTGCTGCGGGTACGCTCGCAGGCCCATGCGGTGGCCAACCGGAGCGCCGAGGCGGTGGCGGATTTGCGGGAGGCCGCGCGGCTGGCGCCGGGGGTTGTGAATCCCTTCGAGGAACTGCGGCTGCGGACGATGCTGGCGGGCAGCACGGCCAATGGCGGCGATTGTGCAGGCGCCCTGACGATTGCCCGGGACGCGTTGGCAACGGCGCGCAATCGCCGCGAGGAGGTGGGCGCGAGCTTCTGGATGCTGGTGGCAGACACCGCCGAGGTTTCCGCCAAGTGCGGCGATTGCCCAGATGCCGAAGCGCTGCTCCAGGAAGAGGACGCCCTCACTGCGGGCAAGCTGCCTCGCACGTGGAAGGGCAACCAGCTCTTCTACAAGGCCGAGTGCGCTGCGCGGCTGAGCCCCAGGCGCGCCGCTCTGCTGGCCCAGCAGGCACTGGACACTTATGGGGAATTGCTGCCCGCACAATCGAAGCGTCGGGTGAGAATACTAGAACTGATATCGGGAAAACCCTGAGGCAGTTTTTGAGGCAACGTCGCAAGTCCGGGAGAGCCACCCGATTGGTTGGCCGTTGAGGACTGGAGGATACGACGTATGGTTTCGATTTCATTCTTGCTGCGCAGCGCCCTGGGACTGGTGCTGGCCGTAGCTTTGCAGGCAGCGCCCATCCAATGGAAGGTGGAGGATGGGGGCAATGACAACTGGTATGAGGTGATCCAGGGGAACATCTTCGCCCCGTTCAGCTTTGAAGCGGCACGGGCGGCCGCGCTGGGCAGCACGCACTTGGGTCTCAGCGGCTACCTGGCCACCATTACCTCCGCGGGCGAAGAGCAGTTCATCTATGACAACTTCACCTTTTCGTTCTTCTTTGGTGGCGTCGCGACCATCTTCACGGGCGCCACAGATACGGTAACCGAAGGCACATATGTGTGGGCGGATGGACCAGAGGCCGGAGACGCGATCGGCCCGGCGGACTACACAAATTGGCTTGCCTTAGAACCTCGGGGCGGTCCAGGATTTGAGGGCTTCAACTACGTGCAGTTGAACATCACCGGTTCCACAAGGGGCTGGAGAACCAACACCAACTCCGCAAGCAACTACATTATTGAATACGGCGACGGCATTCCCGATACCGCGGGCAACCCCGTACCGGAACCGTCGACGGTGCTGCTTTCTGGACTGGGACTGCTGGCAACCATGGCCTGGAATTGCCGTCGCATGGTGGCCCGGGCCGGCAGGTCCGCCTAGGCATCGCTGTCCCGGGCAGTGGTGGTAGCATGAGGGCTCAACGGGCGGGCGCGGTGCCCGCCCCATTTCCATCGGTAAGGGAGTGCATGCCATCATGTGGACGCGCCGGAGTTGGATGGGGGTGGTGGCAGCTGCGGTAGTCGCACCTCGCGCGAGTGCGCGGCCGCTCTTCAATGGACAGGACTTTGCCGGATGGAAGCAGACCGCCATCGGGTTGTGGACCATTGAGGATGGCGCCATCGTGTGCCGCTCGCATCCGCAGAAGGGCGGGCCGGGGTATCTCTTCACAGAAGAGGAGTTCGGTGACTTCACGCTGGAACTGGAGTTCTGGGTGTCGGGTGGGGGCAACAGCGGCATCTTCATCCGGCAGCCCTGGCGGGAGTTCGGGCCGCGCGGCGATGCCCGCCCGGGGCAGCGCTCTACCGATGGCGTGGAGATCCAAATTGACTACAACGACCCCAAGAACCTTACCGGTTCGGTCTACAACCGCAGCCAGTGTACGAAGGTGGTGGGCGGGGAGGAACGCTGGAACCGGTACCGCATCCAGTGCGTGGGCAACCGGGTGCAGGTGTTTGTGGACCACCAGCAGGTGAACGATTACACCGGCCTGCCGTCCGCGAAGGGGGCGATTGGCTTTCAGATGCATGGGGCGCAACCGCACCACCATGTCGTCCGGTTTCGCAACGTGCGGATCACGGCCGGATAGCCAGGCAGCGATGTTCGCTTGGGTAGTGGGGATGCGTCGGCTGCCCGGTTAGTCCGCACTGGTGTGATCGTGGATGATCTTCCAACCCTGCGGCGTGTTGCGGAAGACCACCGTGAAGCGGCCGCTGGCGGGGCCGCCGCCCTGGTCACTGCGGGCCAGTGCGAAGCGGCCCAACACCATGGCGGCATCGGCGCCCAGCGCACGGTGCTCGAGTTCCGAAAAGGTGAGCGTGCCCATCTTTTCGCGGTCGCCGTAGGTGCGCTGATAGCGCGCCTGCAGGCCATCAAAACCGCGTGCGACCTCACGGCCGACGAAGGTGATGTCGGCGGAACGCTGGTAGCCGTCCAGAAAGGTGTTCAGGTCCCCCGCGTTCCACGCGGCTTGCTGCGATTCCATTACGGCCAGCACCTCCGCGCGGGGGTCAGCCGACGGAGGAACGGGGGCGCAACCGAAGAGCATCACCAGCAGCGAGGCAAGCAACGCGAAACGCATAGGGCCAGCATAGCGTACGGCGGGGAGCGCGTTCGTGGTTATCAGCGATCCGCAGCGGGTCGCTCTGGCTTCCGGTCGTAGACCAACGCATCGCCGGGTCGGCCGCCGGTGAGCCGTTGCACGCCGCCGCCACCGTGACGTTCTTCGCGGGGGATCTCCGGCACTTCGGCGTTCAGCTTATCGAACATTGCCTTCAGGCGTGAGACCACTTCGGGGTTCTGCGCGGCGACGTTCCTTTGCTCACCCGGGTCGGTGGCCAGGTCAAACAACATCATCTCCACGGCGGCGTCGCCTCCCGGCAATCCGGGGTAATGGCTGGGGTTGTTCTGTTCGAACTGGGCCAACAGGGTGACGCCATCGGGGCCGCGCGGGTCCACCCAGGTGGGGGCAATGGCGGGATCCATATAGGCGGGACCCAGGGCTGGCTTGCGGACATGCAGTTTCCATTGGCCTGCGCGGACAGTGGCAAGGTTCGGCCCGGACATGCTGAAGATGGCCTCGTGCGGGCTCTTCGCCGCGGCGTCCGTCATCAGTGGCCAGATGTCCCGGCCATCCAGGCTGGGGTTGCCGGGAGTGGGAATGCCGGTGATGGCGCTGATGGTGGGCAGCACGTCAATCACCCCGGCGATTTCATCGCAGGTGCGCCCGGCGGGAATCTTTCCAGGCCATCGCGCGATGAAGGGAACACGGATGCCGCCTTCAAAGCTGCTGGCCTTCATGCCGCGCAAGCCGGCTGTGTGGCCGCCAAACCAGGGTCCGTTATCAGAGGCAAAGATCACCAGCGTGTTCTGCTCCAGGTTGAGGCGCTTCAAGGTGTCCAGGATCCGCCCGCATTCGTAATCGAGTTCGCGGATGACATCGGAATACAGGTCGCCCGGCGTTTCAAACGTGTAGAACTCCTCGGATGCCGCCAGCGGCTTGTGCGGCATGGCATGGGGCAGGTAAAGGAAGAAGGGCTTGGACTGATTGCGTTCGATGAACGAGATGGCGCGCTGGGTGTAGTCGCGGGTGATGGTGGTTTGGTTCACCGGATACACCGCCACGCGGTCGTCCTCGACAATCTGCACGGGGCGCATATCGTTGGAATAGAGAATGCCGTAGTATTCATCGAAGCCCTGGGTGCGGGGCAGATACTGTTCCGTGTGGCCCAGGTGCCACTTGCCAATGCAGGTGGTGGCATAGCCTTTGGTCTTCAGTAGTTCGGCAATGGTTACCTCGCCGGCGGGCAGGCCCACGGCGTTGATGCCCGCGTCGGGCGCGGGGTTGAACACCATGCCGCTGCGGAAGGGGTAGCGGCCAGTCAACAACGAACAACGCGACGGCGCGCAATAGGGGGTGGGGACGTAGAAGTGCGTAAAGCGCACGCCGTCCGCCGCCATCCGGTCAAGCCTTGGGGTCTTGTGCGCGGTGGCGCCGTAGCAGCTCAAGTCCCCATAGCCCAGGTCATCGGCGTAGATCAGCACGATGTTGGGCAGGCTGGCGTCGCGTTGGGTGGTTGAGCACGCGACAGCGCCCAGGGCGGAAGCGCCCAGCGCGGTGTGCAGAAAGGTGCGTCGATTCATGGTCCTTTTCCTCAACATGGCGCTAGGCTGGCACGCCTACAGCGATACCGGCCATTCGCGCCCCGCCGGCTCTCCTTGGCCTGGCAGCCCGGGAGGCAGAAAGTCCCGGGTTTGGTGCATCCAGTTGCTCAGCTTGGCCAGCAACTGCTGGAAGACTTGACTGTAGCGCGGATCTCCCACGAGGTTGTTGAACTCGTGCGGGTCCTCCTGCAGGTCGTAGAGCTCCAGCATGGCGCGCGTAGGCGCGAACATCTGCAACTGGCCGGAAGTTAGCCCGCCGCTTTGGCGCAGCCGCACCAGCTCTTTCCAACTGGGAGAGTTCTCCAGGTCCCAGGCTGGACGGTAGGGAAAATGCGGCGCCGCGTTGAAGATGAGCTTGTGCCGGGCTGTGCGCACGCAGCGGATGGGGTCGAAGTTATCGTGCCAATTGCGCTCAGCGAAGATCTCTGTGCGCTTGCCCGTTGACCGCCCGCGCAACACATCCAACTGGCTGACGCCCTGCATCTTCGCGGGGGGCTGGATGCCTGCCGCTTCCAGCCATGTGGGAGCCAGGTCAACATGGGAGATCAGCGCTTGGCTGGTGGCCCCGGCAGCAATGCGGCCCGGCCAGCGCGCAATGGTGGGAACCAGTAGGCCGGGGTCGTAACAGGTGCCTTTGGCGCGCGGGAAAGGCATGCCGTTATCCGCGGTGAAGATCACCAGCGTGTTGTCCGCAAGGCCGCGCCGCTCGAGTGAGGCCAGCACGTTGCCGCACATCTTGTCCATACGGGCGATGAAGTCGTAGTAGTGGGCCAGATCCTTGCGTACCTCCGCCGAATCGGGGAGGAAGGCGGGCACCTTCACCATGGCGGGATC
>JALOKO010000075.1 GCA_025456495.1 Bryobacterales bacterium
TTCGGCAATCCGCTTGTAGGGCTTCAGGTGCCCGAAGATTCCGATGAGCGGGGTCTCGGGACCCAGGCCCAACTTCCGCCGCCAGGGTTGCCCGTCGGTTTCCGGCAACCACGCGCCGTGCGGGATAACCGCCATGGGACCGCGATAGCCGTAATCCCGTGCGATCGCCCCCACAAAGTGACTGTGTACCACTAGTCCGCGGGCTGCCTGCAACACCCGGCGCAACATGGGGACGCCGTCGTAATCGGGACCCACTTCCAGGCGCCGCACGGCTTGCGCATAGGCCAACGCGGGCGCTCCGCCGTCAAACTCCACGGCCTCCATGTAGGCGTCCCAGTGGCCCTGCTTGATGGTGATTTCGGCAATCAGATGGTGTAGGTTTGCCTCGTGAAGCACCACGATGCCGGGATGCGTGAGCGCCTCGCGATACGCATAGCCGTGCGCGTCGTTGTTTCCAATCTGATAAATCCGGAGGGTCTCCGGGTGGAGGCGGGCCAGGCTGTTGGCATCCGGAACCAAGGTGACCTGGGCCAGCGGGGCCAGCGCATCGGCGAGGGCCGCGGAGTAGTCAGCAATGCCGCTCTTCGAGGGGGGGAACGGGCTTACGAGGGCAACCTGCATCTAGGATCCTGGGACGACGGCGCTGGGTTGGGCTATCATCGATCGGCGCACAGGGACTCCGGCCGCCTGGCGATAGGTATTCAGCACGATTTCAGCGGACCGGCGCCAACGGAACTCCCGTGCCCGGTCCAACGCGGAGCGGCCAAGGGTGGCCGCAAAATCCAGGTTGCGCAGCATGTCGCGCATCGTCTCGGCCATGCTGCTGACCGACGCCGGATTGAAGTATAGCGCGGTGTTGCCCGCAACCTCCGGCAGGGCCGTGCGGTTGCTGCTGGCCACCGGGCAACCACAGGCCATTGCCTCAAGAACAGGAATGCCAAAGCCCTCGTAGAAGCTGGGGAACACGAAGAGATCACAAGCATTGTAGAGCCAGGGAAGCATGCTGTCGTCAACGAAGCCGGTGAAGTGTATGCGATGCCGCATTGGGGATTGTCGCGCAACGGCACGGATCTCGGCCGCCTGCGCGGTCTCCTTGCCCACCAGAACCAGGTGGTGTGGCAGGTCGGGTTGGTCCGTCATCAGTTGCTGGAAGGCGCTGATTAAGCCTAGCTGATTCTTTCGACGCTGTAGATTGCCCACGCAAAGCAGGAACGGAGCACGGATCCCATAGGATCGTTGGATCTGGTCAACCGCCTGCTGGCGATCAAGAGGACGAAAGACAGGCGAGGCAGCATTGGGAGCCACCACAATCCGGTCAGGGTTCAGGCGATACGCGCGAGCAATCGCCTGGCGCGAGAACTCGCTGCAGGTGAGGATGCGAGCGGCGTTCTGCACAGTGCGATGAACGGTAATTGCCAACTGCCGCTGGCGGAAGGGCGAAAAGAAGGTGGGCTCATCCAGGAAGCTCACATCGTGGACAGTCACCACAACGGGAATGCGACAACCCAGTGGAGAGGTGTACTGCACGTGCAGCACTTCCGCGCGGTCCTGGCCAAGGCGTCGCCCGAACTGGTATCCCAAACGCCAGTAAGGATTGGGAGAGATCAGGCGGCTTTGCATGCCTACCGGGATATAGGGAATCGCCTCTTTGGCGGACACATAGGCCAAGAACGTGGCGCCGGGATCCAACGGAACAAAATGCTCCATCAGTCCCCGGATGTACACTTCATTCCCGGTTTGCCGCTTTCCGACGGCATGTGCATCAATCGCAACCCGCAAACAGGCCCCTCATTTCAAGAGCATCTCCGGGTAAGCCTTGTCCGGTTCGCCCCGGTTGCCCGGGATGATGTCCGATTGAGCCACGTCGCCCATTGTTCCGGTAGCGGCATTGCGCTGACGGGGACGACGGAGATGCATCTGGTATTCGCATACGCATCCTATACGCCACAGTTTCGAAGATCTAACCAAGCTCTCTCCCAGGAGTAGCACTCCTCGAAGCGCTTGCGGCCGGCATCCCCCACCCGCAGCCTCTCCGTGTCCGATTCCAGCAAGCCAACAACCGCACTGGCGAATTCCGACGGGGAGGAGCGGATGAGAATATCAATGCCGTCCTCATACTGCAAACCCTCCGCGCCAACCGGAGTGGATACCACGGGACAAGCAGCAGCCCACGCCTCCAAGATCTTTAGTCGCGTGCCAGTGCCCATGGTGAGAGGCACTACCGCCACCTTGGATTGCGCTATCTCCATCATCGCATCGTCAGGATCAGACAACAGGATGACGCGAGGGCTGGAAACGACGAAGCGGTGCAACAGCTGAGCGCTTTTACCAAGAATTTTCAAGTGTAAATCAGGAAACCGCCGGGCGATCAAGGGCCAGATGGCGCTTGCGAAATGGCGCACAGCCTGCTGATTGGGCAGATATTCCATGTTGCCGCTGAAGACAATACCGTCACGGCGGGTCACTGCCGGGCGCGGCAGCAACGGCAGCGTATTGGCCACGGGCGACACCACAAGGGCGGGAAACTGTTCTGTAATCCAATGACATTCCTGTGACGAAGTGGTGAGCACAAGATCGAACCGCGGCAGCAAACGACGCTCCAGGCGGGCGGCGGCGCGGGCGAAGGCGTGGTAGAACGGGGACAGGATCGGGGTACTGGTGGCGGCGCAACGGCGATGCCACAGCGACTCAATGTTGTGCAGATCCAGCACCATGCGGCGGGCGTGCGGCCGCAGGGTAGCCGCGTAGGGGGCGCACCAGAAGTGCTCAATGATCGCTAAGTCGTAGCAGCAGTCGCCGAGGGCGGCAGCCACCTGAGTGTGAAATCCCGCGAAGCGGTCTACCAGCGGCGGCGTTCCCCGCAGGGCGCGGCGTAAATTCCGCCAGCCTCGCTGCAGTGAACCGCGATGATGGGCGGGCAGCGGGATTTCCAGCCACCGCCGCACCGCCGGGGACGACGGGGAAGCGGGTGGCGGCTGGACGGCAGGGGCGGCGGGTTGCTGAAAACTGATGACGTCGGTGATGTAGTGCTGTCGCAGGTACTCCAGGATGGAGGCCGTGCGCATGGCGCCGCCGCCGATGGTGGGATAGGGCGACTCGGCGGTCAATAGCAACGCGGTGGGCTTAGCGGCCAAAGCGGGCAATCGCCTCCTGATACACCAATCGAGTTCGTTCCGCAGTGGAACGCCAACTGAAGGCGGCAGAGCGTTGCAGCGAGCGCGTGCGCAGAGTGCTGCGGAGTTCTGCGTCCTGGACAACCCGCTGCATCGCATCGCGCCAGTCTGGAACGCGGTCCGGAGGCAGGAGGATGGCGGCGCCCGTGGCGAGTTCCCGTAAGGCGGGGCAATCCCCTACAACGACCGGGGAGCCACATTGCATCGCTTCCAGCACAGGCAATCCGAAGCCTTCATAGACAGACGGATACATGGTAGCAAGCGCATTGGCGTAGAGCGGCGCCAGGGCCGTGTCGGGCGCCATTCCCAGGTTGCGCAGGCCGTCCAACAGCGGCAACTGAAAGCCATCTTCGCGCATCCGCCCGACGATCCACAGTTCCGGGCGCTGGGGCGCGGGCAATTGCCGCCATGCCTCCACTAGCGTAAGTAGGTTCTTACGGGGCTCATTCGTGCCCACATAGAGGAAATACGGCTTCGCGACAGTGGAGTTGTCTGGATGCTGCGCCGAAGGTGGGTGGGGACGGAAGCAGGCATCGGCGGCGAGGGGAATGGCCACCACCTGATCGGGGTTCAGCCGAAAGGTATCCAACACTTCTAGACGAACGGCTTCACTAACAGTAATCACCATGTCCGCAAGACCCAGCCGCAGCAGCCACGGGGTGCGGCGTCGGATTCTGGAAGCGGCTGGTTGCCAGTGCGGAAAGCGCCAGGGGGATAGATCGTGGATGGTCATGACGGCGGGGTGGCGATGGAGGTAAGGCACTGTGAAATCAACGCCATGGAAAACGGAGGCTTGCAGTTGTCGAGCGGCGCTGGAGACGCCCAGGCTCCACCATCGCTTCCGCCAGCCGGAGGCGGCCTGGGCCACCACCTGAATCCCCGAGGAGGTGGGCAGCGGAAGACCAACCAGGGGCCGGTCACACAGCAAGGTTACCTGGTCGTCGAAGGCAAGCGCGGAGAGAGCACGCGCCAGTTCCATCGTGTAGCGGCGGATTCCCCCGGATGCGACCGTGAGCGGGCTTCCATCAAGAACGATGTGCATGTCGACGTAGAGACCGCCAATCGTGAAGCACGGGCCATAGATGCAGCGGCTGACCGCCGAAGCGGACGCCTACCCCATAAGGTTCAGTTTACTTGTGCTGCGTTTCCCAGTCGTAGGCGAGCAGGGGATCGTTATAGGGGATGCGCCCCTCATCCTTTGGGTTATAGGTCCGGTTGGTAACGTAGACCAGCATGGAGGGGTCCCGGCTGACCACCTTGTAGCCGTGCGCAACTCCGGGAGGGATGAGGATCTGCCAGGGCCGAAGTTCCCCGGCATAGAGGGTGTTTTTCGCGCCAAAGGTAGGCGAACCCACACGCATGTCCACCAGGGCAATCTGCAGCATGCCACGGCTGGGCACCCAGAAATCGGTTTGTTCCAGGTGGTAGTGAAAGGCCTTGATGATGCCCGGGTAGTTGCACGCAGCCGAGACCTGGAGAGTATCCAGCGGGAAATCCGCCGCCAACCCCTGTCCGCCGCGGATGACCTCCAGGAAGTAACCGCGGTCGTCCGGCCAGAGGGGAAAGGGCTGAATGCGCACGCCATCAATCAGTGTGGGTGCATCCGGGCGCAGAATCAGCGCACCGACGCCGGGTTCGCAGGCGGGCTTGTCCAGTAGCAGGGAAGAGTTGGTGGCGAGTGTACTCATGAAGTGGGAATCGACGCGCCTTTCCGCCAGGTAGTCTCGGGACGGACAAGACGCTCCTTCATGGGTATTGTAACCGAGACGGACCGCGGGTGCCGGGAATCGCAGTTCGGCTGTCGCAGTTCGGCATCGCGCTTCGGGGAACCAGCGATGGCGACGCCGGCGAGGCAGTCCTCCCACGGCCGGGCCGATGCTGGCGCGCACTGGCATTGACACTGGCCGTTCCTGGCTGACAGTTCCTGGCTGGCCGTTCCTGGCTGGCCGTTCCTGGCTGGCGGTTCCTGGCAACGGCGCCATGGCGCGGTCTGCTAGACTCCGCACATGCAAGCGATTCAATGGGAAACGATTCCGCTGGAGCAGATGAGCGCCCGCATCTCCAGGAGGGTTTGGCATGGCGAGAAAATGACCACCGCGCAGGTGAACCTGCTGGAAGGCGCCCAGGTGCCCCTGCACCATCACCATCACGAACAGACGACGGTGCTGATTTCCGGCAAGTTGCTGTTCCGGATGGGCGGCGCGGAAATCACGCTGCTTCCAGGGGAGATGCTGCGGATTCCCCCGCATCTCCCCCACGAGGTGGTGGCGATGGAGGATTCCGTCGCCGTGGACTGGTTTGCTCCCGTACGGGACGACTGGCAGCGAGGAGAGGATGCCTACTTGCGAGGATGAGGGGAGAGTGCGCGGTTTGGTTCCGCGCACCCTCCTGGAGGAGCTTTAGAGGCTGGGTCCGTTCTGCATGAGAGCGGTAACGCGCTGGGAATCGATCTTGATTTTGCCCTCGCGTTCCAGACGGGCACGCACGCCTTCCAGATACAACTGGAGACGCTCCTGCGACTTCATGTTGATGAGGGCCTTACGGGCTTCGACGCGTTCCGATGCCAGAGCGGCGAGGTTGGCTTCCTCGCGACCCGTCACCTTGACGACAAACCAGCGCGGGCCAGATTGGAAGGGCTCCAGCGTACCGCCTACGGGAACATCGAATGCCTTATAAATGTCGCCGACATTCCCGATGCCCTCGGCGGCGCTGATGCGGGTGAAGGGAGGCGCTTCGCCGAAGGTGAGCCCCATATTGCGGCCAACCGTCCGTATGTCGGCGCCGCCATCAATGGCTTCCTTGGCTTCGCTAAGCTTCCGCATGGTGAGCAAGCGGGCGTTCTGTGCCTTGATGAGCGCGATGGTGCGGTCCATGGCCTCTTCTTTGGTGGCTTCGCGGTCAGGTTGCACTGAGCGCACGACGGCGAAGGCCAGCGCATTGCCGCCTGCCTCGCCAACGGCGGTAACCTGGCCCTCCGCGAGGGAGTTCATGTCCTGCCGCAACTGGCTGTTGGGAGCGATACTGCCAGCGGGAGAGGCATTGGGTACCTGATTGTACTGCAGGAACTGCGCCAAGGGCTCCGCCTTGGCGATCGTTTCCGCATTCTTCGGGTTTGCCTGTACCTGGTTGCGCAGGCGGTCAGCCGTCTGCTGCATCAGGTTGAGCGCGCGCTGCTGGCTGAGTTGGCCCGCGATTTCGTCGCGCACCGTGTCCACCGGGCGCACCCGGGGAGGCTCAAAGCCTTCAGACTGAATGATGTGGAAGCCATACGTGGTCTCCACGACATCGCTGAGCGAGCCTGGCTTCAGGGCGAACGCCGCAGCTTCGAACGGGGGTTCAGTCTGCCCGCGGAAGATCCACCCCAGGTCGCCGCCTTCCTTGGCGCTGACTTGGTCGGTAGACTTCTCTCGGGCCAACTTGGCGAAATCCGCGCCACCCTTCAACTGCTGCAGAAGCGCCTCAGCCTGTTTGCGAATCTCCGCCTTCTGCTCATCGGTCTTGCCCTCAGTGGAGAGCAGAATGTGGCGTAGCCGCGCCTGTTCTTCCAGCCGGTACTGGTCAATGTTGGCATCGTAATACGCCTTGATCTCGCTCATGGGGATCGGCGAAGCCTCTAGCGCACGCTCCATTGAAAACCGGATGATGTCGAAATCGCGCTGTTCCGGAATGCGCACCTTGTTTTCGGCGCGCGAATAGAACACGTCAATCTCCTCCGGAGTGGGGGTAATCTGCGCCTCCAGGCCTTTCGGTTCCAGATACAGATACTGCACCGCTACCTTCTCGTTGCGCTCCTTGAGAACGTCGTCCACTTCCTGCTCACCCACCACGACGGTGCGGGCAATCATGGCGCTGAGGCGGCTCCGGGTTAACTCGCGACGGAGGTCGGCTTCAAACTGGGCGGGGGTGCTGCCGTTCTGTTCCAACAGCATCCGGTATTCGTCGGCGCCCACAAATTGCCCGTTGCGGTGAAGGCCGGGAATACTGCGAATGGCATCCACCAGATCGTCGTCGCTCACGGAGAAGCCCAACCGGTTGGCCTCATAGAGGAGCGCGCGCTCCTGGACCAGATTGCGGAAGGCCACGGGCATCATGGCGCTAATGCGGTCTTGCGTCATGTCCGTGCCGCGCGCCAGTTGGGCGATGGAGGCGCGCAGTTGGTTCACCGTGATGGGCTCACCGGCCACTTCCGCGAGGGTTTGGGCGCTGGCGCCAAACTCGGCGCCGCCAAAACCAGGAATCAGGGTGATCACCATAGCGGCGGCGACCACCGTGAGGATGGCGCCCAGTAGGATGCGGACCGCCTTGGCGCGGCTACGAAAAAGGTCAAACATGGAAGTGTCTCCAACGGGAGTGCAAACCTTCAGTATATCGTGGGCCGTGGAAGGCTTCGCAAATGACGAAAAACAAATGCTGGAGGTTGGCCGCCATGGTGGAGGAAAGTCACCGCAGGAAGTCGCTGCGGTGCGGGACGGGAGACGGTCGGGAAACCAGTTCCGCCAAGCGGGCGTGGCGCGCCATCGGTGATGCAAGCAGGGGCGACAGGGAAGGCCACGGACGGAGGCTTGCTCCCCGAAGGCCGGGGAAAAAGCCCTCAGGTTCCAATTCGGTACGCCCGGTATTTCCGAGAGCGGAAAAGCCGCCCGTTCGCTAAACCTCCAGAAGCCTGATTCCGATAAGAGGGTCAGCGAGGAAAACGGCGGCGTTATGGCTTCCAATGTGTTGATCGTGGATGATTCGGCGGCAATCCGCAAGATTTTGGCGCGCGTGCTGCAGCAGACTGAGGTCGTTACCGGGTCGATTTATGAAGCGGGGGATGGCCAGCAAGCGCTGGAGGTCCTGCGACAGAACCCGGTGGCGCTGGTGTTGTCGGATATCAACATGCCGAACATGGATGGCATCGAGTTTCTCCGGGAGATGCGGGCCAACGCCAACTGGCAGAATGTCCCTGTACTGATGATCACCACGGAGGGCAGCCAGGCGAAAGTGCTGGAGGCCGTGCAGGCCGGCGCATCCGGGTATGTGAGAAAGCCGTTCACGGCGGACCAGATCAAAGAGAAGCTCACATCGCTGATCTAGATGTCGCGGCCGCGCGTACTGGCGCCCAACCCGCGAATCGGGTGGGCGTGGGCAACCGCGGCAGATCTGGATGGGCGCGTGGGATACGACGCGGAGGCCGACGGCAGGATCGCCGATAGCGGCCGGGAGAACCGAAATTGACAGGAAGGCGGATGGGGAATGGGAGCAATTGCAGCCGAGGTGGTGGTGGGTCTGGTGAGGGAGAGCACCCGGACTCTGTTTGAAACGATGATGGACGAAGTGCCGGAGCCCTTACCGGACTACCGGACAAGCACGGTGCAGGACTCCCATGAGAGCGTCTTCTGTCTGATTGGCTTCAGCGGGGAACTGATGGGCAGCGGGAGCTTGCACTGTCCGGGCGCCTGCGCCAAGCGGCTGGCCTCCGCGCTGCTGATGGGCGACTACGCCGAGGTAGATGCTGAGGTATTGGACGCGGTGGCCGAGGTGACCAACATGATTGTGGGGAACTTCAAGACTGCAGTGGAAGACAACTATGGGGTGATTGGCATCAGCACACCCACCGTGATCTACGGCCAGCAGTACGCGGCCCGAAACTTTGGCGCTTCGGATTGGATTGTCGTGCCGTTTCGCTATCACGACACGGAATTCGACGTGCGCATCAGCCTGCAGCCGGACAAGAGCGCCAAGAGCCGGGCTCGCCAACTGGAAACGGCAGCCAGCTAACCGGGCGACTGCATCGACCGGGGCCTGACCGCGACCGTCGCCGCCCCGGATCAACCGCCCCCCAGGATCGTCTGCCGGCCTAGATCATCTGCCCAGGATCATCTGCCAGCCAGGATCAACTGCCCCAAAGGCACTGCGACAGCCATTCCAGATAGGCCTGATTGCGCCGCCGAACTTCATGCAGCAGCACGTCTGGCAACTCATCCAGCTTTTGCTTGAAGAAACGAGCGTCTCCGTCGGGTGCGTGGATGTCGCGGGACCCATTCGTGTTGCCGATCCAAAAGACATGGAAGAGGTTTCCATCAACCCGACCACGTGCAGGGTCACCCAGATAGTAGCCCTTTCCGGTTGCCCGATACTGGGCCGCGAGATCGCTCTCCTCGCCAAAGCAACCACGGGCGGCGAAGCCCTCCGTACGCGCGGCCATCCGGTCGTAGAGCGTACGCCAATGGCTGCCCGCCTCCTGCTCACTCAACACATCCAGCAATTGCAACTGCAGTTCGCCTGAGATCTTGTAGTTCAATCGGCCCTGGGTTTCCCAACCAATCACACGGAGTACGCGCTCCTGCTTGCCGCTACCGGAATGGATGCTGAGGGTGGCGTCGAAAAAGCGCGCCACGGCCGCCAGTTGCTTCACGCGGGCACCCAGTTCAGCAATGGGATCGCCCCCGAAATCCCGCTCCACGCGGGGCGCCAACTCCGGCCACATCTTGTGCTCAACATATTGGTAAAGGCCCACGGGGCTTTCGGCGGAGGGGTGCAAGGTCTCCGGGTAGGCCTGGCGCTTCTTGAAGCCGAGATTCGGCGGCACCAGGGTGGCGGGTCGTCCATTGGCGCGCAGCCAGTGCATGTAGAAGATGAGTTCCTTGGCGGTGGTGAGGGTGTCAGCCTCATCCACGGATGGCTCAAAGTCAAAGTCCGGCAGAAAGCCCGCTGCTTGCTTGGCTGCGCGGATCTTGTCGTAGAGACGCTCGTTCAACTGGATGCTGGGGCCGAACTTCACGGCTAACCGGCGAATCTCATCCTGGCTGAAGACATACTCGAAACCTTCCACGGAAAAAGGCTCAGCAAACTGCTGGTAGACCCACTCCTGCTGGGCGGCGTCGAAGAGTTGGGCGAACCGCGCGCTCACCTCCGCGGAAGAATAGGGCTGCGGGTGGCGCTCGTCGGCGCGGAGGTCGAACATGCGGCTGGTGTCGGTGGTGAACTTGGTATATCCGGCGGCGTCAGCGATGGCCCGTTCGCTGCGGGCGAGAGCGGTACGGATCTCATCCTCCGTGTGACCGGAGATGATGAAGTGATCGGCCTCTGCATTGTAGCCGTCGCGAAATCCTGAGCGGATGGCCGCCCACAGCCCGGTGTGGAAGAGATGCTTGATGGAAACCCGGGTATGGCCGATGGCGGTTGGCTCCTCGCCGTCACGCTCCTCAATCACATCCTCGGTCGTCATTTCCCGCGTCGCGGAGAGCTGGACGGTGGAGGCCACATTGCGCCCGGTACGGCTGAGGATGGACTGAAAGGCAGCGAAAGCGGCGGGGAGGCTGATTTCCGGGTGGCGGTTCCCACAAGCAATGGCAGGGGCAGCGCCCTGCGGCCTGGGAAGGAACTCCGGCGCCAGACTGCGCGCGAAATAGGCGACATTGTCGTAGTCGCAGGAGCGAAAAGGGACGAGGTACAGCGTCCAGGGGCTGGCTTCAATTTCCATCCGCTCAGCGGCGGCGCCAGAGGGGAAGGGGGGCTGCGCCTGGGGGTCATCGGCAAACAGACAAAGCAGGACCCCTCGGTCCAGGCGGGCGGGCCATCGCGAT
>JALOKO010000545.1 GCA_025456495.1 Bryobacterales bacterium
CGATTCGCGACTACCTGGCGCCGGCGTTGCAGGGGGCCCATCCCCTTGACCTTGCGGGTGCGCATCAACGGATGAACCGCGCCATCGCACCTAGCTTCTCTACCGGGATGCCGATTGCGAAAGCGGGGATCGACTTGGCGTTGCACGACGTGGCCGGGAAGTTGGCGCGGATGAGTTTGCCCGAGATGTGGGGGCGGAGGCCCCTGGATAAGGTGGCCCTAAGCTGGACCGTAAATGTACGAAAGATGGAAGAGGTTGAGCCGCTGGTGGCCGAAGGCAAGGCGCTGGGGTACAAGCATTTCAATCTGAAGGTGGCCCCCGACCCGCGCTTTGATGTGGAGTTGGCGAAGCGGGTACGCGCGCTGGCCCCGGATTGCTTTTTGTGGGCGGACGCCAATGGCGGCTACGACGCAGCGACGGCGATGGCCGTGACGCCAAAGCTGGCAGACGCTGGAGTAGATGTGCTGGAGCAGCCCGTGCCCGCCAATCGCCTGAACGCCTTTCGCGACGTGAAGCGGCTGGGTGCGCTCCCCATCCTGATGGATGAGGGCGTGGTGTCCGGCGCGGACCTGATGGAGTTCATCCGCCTGGACCTGCTGGACGGGGTAGCCATGAAGCCCGCGCGGACCGCCGGACTGTGGCAGGCGCGCAAGCAGATCGAGATGCTAGAAGACGCTGGGCTGCTGTTTCTTGGCAGCGGACTCACTGACCCGGATGTGTCCCTAGCCGCATCCCTGCATCTGTATGCCGCCTACGGCTTGAAGTTCCCCGCGGCGCTGAATGGCAAGCAGTTCCTGAAGGGTAGCCTGCTGCGAAGAACGATTGTAGTGGAGGATGGATTTGCGATTCCGCCGACAGGCGTGGGGCTGGGCGTAGAGGTTGACGAGAGTCAGCTACCGACGGGGAACGGATAGGAGGGCGCGATGCCGAGGATTGCCGATAGTCGACCACCCTTCCCGGCTGTGCTGCTGGAGGCCGGGCTGCTAGTGGCGGTGCTGCTGGCCCTGATGCTGCTTGCGGGCTGCGCGCCGCAAGCGCAATCGCCGTGGCTGGCCTCTGATGAGAGCGGCCGCTTGTTGTTGATGGAAGACGGCCGCCCCGTGCTGGGCTTCAACCACGGACCACAGTTGGCCAACGGCGCACCGGAGCATCGACGGCGCGAAGGGTATGTGTATCCGTTGTACACGCCGGCCGGGGTGAGCCCGCTGGATGATTTTCCGGAAGACCATTGGCACCATCGCGGGCTGTTCTGGGCATGGCCGGTGATTGAGTATGAGGGCAAGACCTACGACATCTGGACGCTGGGACCCGGCATCACGCTGAAGCATCTTGAGCATCAGGTGGACCTTTCCGGGAACGTGGCCTTACTGCAAGCAAAGCAGGCCTGGTACGTGGGCGAAACGCGGATTGTGAAGGAAGACGTGGCGCTGCGCGTGAACCGTGCCGTGGGAGTGAGCGATGCCCGGGACCGCTCGCGCACCTTGGAGATCGAGGTGACGCTCGAGGCCACCGGCAAGCCGGTGTTGATTGGCGGGCAGCCTGACCAGACGAAGGGCTACGGGGGGATGAACCTCCGTTTCGCACCGCGCACCAGCACACGCATCTTCACTCCGGAAGGCGAAGTGCCCGAAAACGAAGACATGACGCCCCACGCGTGGGCGACCCTGGAAGCACAGTATGGCGGCAAGGCGGCTGGCGTACGTGTGGAGTCGCTGGAAGGCAATCCCGGGCATCCGCAGGGCTGGTGCCTGCGCCCCTACGGCTTTCTTGGCGCCAACTACCCGGGCACCGGCAGCCATTTGCTGGAGCCTGGCATGCCGCTGACGCTACGTTACCGCGTCACCATATACGACGGTAGGAGACCGTAGACAAACGCTGCCGGAGGCGCTGGAACAAGCGGCCACGGATGCTTTGGCGGGTGTGTCCGGCGGCGCGTGTAGTACAACCAGATCATGGCAAGCACCGCGGACCGATTTCAGAATCCCCCCAAAGAGTACCGCCCGTGGACCGTGTGGTGGTGGTTCGGGTCAGCAAGCAATGCTGAGGACTTGGTGTGGGAACTGCAGCAGATGGATTCCCATGGGATTGGTGGGGTGGAAATCAATCCTGTGTACGCACTGCACGCGGAGGGATTGGACGGGGCTGAGGTCTATGGGCCGGAATGGCAGCGGCGCTTCCTGGCGGTGGTGGCCGAAGCAGAGCGTCTCGGGATGAAGGTCTGGCTGCGCGCGGGAAGCGGATGGCCGTTGGGTGGGCCGTGGATCACGCCCGAGTTGGCATCGCAGTCACTGGCGCGGGCGGTGTTGGACGTGGATGGCCCGCGACGCTGGAACGGGGCGTTTCCGAAGCCTGTGGCCCCGAGCCGATGGAGCCATCCGGTGTTGGAGTGCGTGACGGCGGAGCATCGCCAGACGGGTGAACGTCGCGTGCTCATGGGCGCCCAGGCAGCTTCCCAGGCGTCCCCTCTGGAGGTTCCCGCGGGCCTCTGGCGATTGCATTTTCTCTATCGCATGCGCACCAACATGCAGGTGAAGCGAGCCGCGCCGGGTGGAAGTGGTTTGGTGCTAAACCATTACGATACGGCGGCCATTGATATCCAACTGGCGGTGCTGGACCGATTCGCGGCGGAGGCGCGCAGGGTGGGGCCGACGGCGTTTGTGGGAATCGCCGAAGACAGCCTGGAACTGGACGAAGACAACTGGACCGACGACCTTCTGTCGCAGTTCCAACAGCGTCGCGGCTATGACCTGCGACCGCATTTTCCTGAGCTGTGGCAGGATGCGCCGGGCGCGGCTGGTATTCGTCACGACTTCCTGCTGACGGTGAGTGACCTGATGCTGGAACGACACTTCCAGCGGATGCG
>JALOKO010000076.1 GCA_025456495.1 Bryobacterales bacterium
TATACACGCCGTCAGTGCTAGGTGCTTGGGCAGCTTGTAGACGCCCACCGCATAGACATCCTTGTTCTTCCACAAGTCAATCTGAGCCAGAGTCTGGTTGGCGAAGCTGTTGGACATCACGAAGCTGGGGTGGCCGGTGGCGCAACCAAGATTCACGAGTCGGCCTTCCGCCAGGACGTAGATTACGCGACCATCTTCAAACTGATACATGTCGTACTGTGGCTTGATGGTGGTGCGCGTCACTCCGGGCAGCATGTTCAGGCGGTCCATCTGGATTTCGTTATCGAAGTGCCCGATGTTGCACACGATGGCTTGGTCCTTCATGTGCTGCATGTGCTCCAGGGTGATGACATCGCAGTTGCCGGTGCAGGTGACGTAGATGTCGCCACGGCCCATGGTTTCCTCGATGGTGGTCACCTCGTAGCCTTCCATCGCGGCCTGCAGCGCGTTGATGGGGTCAATCTCGGTGACGATCACACGGCAACCCAAGCCCTTCAGGCTCTGCGCGGATCCCTTGCCCACATCGCCGTAGCCGCAAACCACAGCCACCTTGCCGGCCATCATCACGTCCGTGGCGCGCTTGATGCCGTCGGCCAAACTCTCACGGCAACCGTAGAGGTTGTCGAACTTGCTCTTGGTAACCGAATCGTTGACGTTGATGGCGGGAACCAGCAGCTTGCCGTCCTTCTGCATCTTGTACAGACGGTGGACGCCAGTGGTGGTCTCCTCAGAGACGCCGCGCCATTCGCTGGCGATATCGTGCCAGCGGGTGGGGTGCTCCGCATGGACCTTCTTCAGCAGATCCTTGATCACCTGCTCTTCGTGGCTCTCTGAGGGCGTGTTCACCCAATCAGAACCCTCTTCCAACTCATAGCCCTTGTGGATCAGCAGCGTCACATCCCCACCGTCGTCCACCACCAATTGGGGACCCTTGCCGTCGGGATGAGAGACAGCCTGATAGGTACACCACCAGTATTCTTCCAGCGTCTCGCCCTTCCAGGCAAAGACAGGCAAACCGGCGGCGGCGATGGCGGCAGCAGCGTGGTCCTGGGTAGAGAAGATGTTGCAGCTTGCCCAGCGCACTTCGGCGCCCAGGTCCACCAGCGTCTCAATCAGCACCGCGGTCTGAATCGTCATGTGCAGACTGCCGGTGATGCGGACCCCGGCCAGCGGCTTCTCCGCCGCATACTTGCGCCGGATGGACATCAGACCCGGCATTTCATGTTCGGCAATACCGATTTCCTTCCGGCCCCATTCGGCCAGAGCGATATCGGCCACCTTGTACTCGGTAGCAACAGGATTCACTACAGTGCTCATTGAGCGACGTACTCCTTCAGGATGAGTTCCTGGTTGTTCGATCACGGATCGATCGCTTGGGATTGAACAAATCAAACAATCGGGATACATTGATATGTTATTGGAATCCCCGCATGCCGTCAATCCCTAAATCCCCTCCCCCGGACGCCGAGTCGTCGGCCAAGGCCGCCAAGTCAACACCCTCGGTACTGAAAGCCATCAAGGTGCTGGCGGACTCGCAGCGGCTGAGGATCCTGTTGCTGCTGGAGCGCGAGGAGGCGTCGGTAGCCGAATTGCAAGAAATCTTATCGGCTGGGCAGAGCCGGATTAGCACCCAATTGTCCCTGCTGAAGCAGGCGGGGTTGGTGGAGGACCGTCGGCAAGGAAAGAACGTCATGTACCGCGCCGCGCGAGAATTGCCTGCTTCGCTGCGTGGCCTGCTGCGTGACGGAGAAACGGAAATCCCGGAAGCTGAGCAGGATGCCGAGGCCCTGGGATTAGTCCTACGCCAGCGGGCTGACCGGATGCGCGCCTATTTTGATGAACTGGCGGGCAAGTTTGGTAGGCAGTACGTGCCTGGGCGGTCCTGGCAAGGATTGGCCGAGATGCTGTTGGCGCTGCTGCCGCCGCTGGAGATTGCGGACCTTGGCGCGGGCGAAGGCGCCTTTACCCAGTTGTTGGCCAGGCGCGCCAAACGCGTAATTGCCGTCGATAACTCTGAACGGATGGTTCAAGTGGCTTCTGAGCTTGCCAATCGTAATGGCTTCACAAATATCGACTTTCGTGTCGGTGACCTGGAGGCGCCACCCATCTCGCAGGCATCGGTGGACCTCGCGTTGCTGAGCCAGAGTCTCCATCACGCCTTACATCCGGAGCGTGCCTTGGCGGCGGCGTGGCGCATCCTGCGCGATGGGGGAAGAATCGCCGTCCTGGACCTCAAGAAGCACCATTTCGAGGAGGCGCGCGAGTTATACGCAGATCACTGGCTGGGCTTCGGCGCGGCGGAATTGGAAGCGATGTTGCGGCGCGCGGGATTCGAAAACGTTCAGGTGGCGACGGTCCATCGTGAGGCCGAGCATCCCCATTTTGAGACCCTGCTGGCGGTGGCGTGGAAACCGCAACTCCCAGCTTAAGTTGGTTGGCCGCGATAGGCGCTTGCCCCCTCGGCCAGCAACCGCGAAGGATGCGGTGAACGCTGTCGCTAGCGGCTCTGGATTCAGGATCCGCAGTAGGAGCCGCGCGCCGACTTCGTTCCGTCAGGGCGCGGTTACCATATCCCCCAAGAAAAAAAGGGGCGGAGGCGGTCGCCTCTGCAACCGCCTCCGCCCCTTTTTCGATTGCGGCTTCCCTAGAACATAATCCGAAGCCGCAGTTCCACCTGACGTGGATCAAAGGTCTGCATCGCAAAGGTGCCGAAATTCTCGTTCTGCAGCATTCCCGGCTGGATGCCCCGCGCGCGTTGCGCCGGAGTCAGGTTCGTGAAGGTGCCACCGTTGCCCGCATTCATGTTTGAGCGCCACTGCGTGTTGTTGAGGAAGTTCGTCGCTTCACCGGAAAGCTGCACGCGCACTTTCTCGTTGACGCTGAACTCCTTCTGCAAGCTGAGGTTCACGTTAAAGCGTCCCCAGCCCCGCACATCGCCATACCGGTTCGCCGCATTGCCAAACCAGTAAATATCCGGCAGAACATTCCCATTGGCCGCCGTCACGGTACGTCCACTGAAGGCGTCGCTGCTGTACTGCAGATAGCAAAAGCGGCACACGATCACCTGCCGTCCACTCGGCAAGGTTACCGTGCGGTCCACCGCATTGGGCGATGTGTACCAGCGCTGCAGTTCCTGGGGCACCTCGATATCCGCGCCGGGCACACGGTCACTTAGGCCGTTCAGGGAGTTGGTAGCGCCCGTGAAGCCCTGCCGTGGCTGCCCGCTTTGCGCAATCACCACCGTACCCAGGTTCCAGCCGCCCAGCAGACCGTTCACCAATCTGCTGCCCGAAGCAAACTTCCGCCCCTGCCCGAAAGGCAGGTTCCATACGGCCGTACTCACAAAGCGGTGCGGGATGTCGTTGGGCGAGATGAAGTAGCTGTTTCCATGGTTGGTATAGTCCAGGTTCCCTGTGGAGAGACCCGCGTTTTCGGCATAGTTGTTGTTCTGCGCCTCGCTCGCCCACAGTTCCAGGGTACGGCTCCACGTATAGTGGGCATTGAACAGTAAACCGCCACGGAAGTTCCGCTGCAAGCTCACCATCAGCGCATTGTAGGTATAGAAGCCAACCGTTTCGCCAACAAGGTTGTCGCGGAACAGCGCGAATGGCATCAGGGCATCGCGCAATGGGACCGTACGGTCACGGAACACGCCGTTGAACGGCAGCAACTCGCCGGTAGCCGGTTGGAAGGGATTCTGCACGCGCGAAATGCCAGGGTCAGTTCCATTGGAGGCAATGTACTGTTGCCGCCATTCGTCCGTCAGGCTGCCGGGCAAAAACTGATAGCTGTTGGCCCGCATGCGGCCCATCGGCAAGCGGTAGCCACGCGTCCCTGCGTAACCCACGCTCAACAGATAGTCATTCGCCAGGCGCCGCTCCACGAAGAAGTTCCACTGCGCCACCTTGCCATTGTTGAAATCTTCGTAGTTGAACCGAGGCTCATTGGAACCGGAGCCGTAGTAGCGCGGATCGCTTAAGTCCGAACCGATGGGCGTCAGGAACTCACTTACCTGATTGAACGGAGCAATCACGGCGCCCTGTGGCGTGGAGCCGTACACGCGCGAAATCTGATCCAGCACCAAGGGTGCAAAATTCTGCACCCCGTAGTAATAGGGACCACCAAAGTAGCCGGTGTTCGAGGGCAGGTAGGTGACGCCGAAACCCGCACGCACAACGGTGTTTTCGCCAAGGCGATAGGCCGCGCCTACGCGCGGTCCGAAGTCGAACCAGGGCGTGGAGTAGATATTCCTTCCAAACCCTTCCGCCGAAGGAGTGGTCAAGCGTCCAGGGCTGCCGAAGGTGTTGCCACGATAGCTGATGGCCGTTAACCGGTCAAAGCGCTCAGTAGGACCGGGCTGCACATCGTAACGCAGGCCCAGGTTGATGGTCAGCCGGTCAGTAGCACGCCAATCGCTTTGCATGTAGGCCGCAAAGTACTTGGCTGAGAGCGCTAGCGCCACCGCGTTCTCTCCAGCCCGGATATCACCAGCTCCCAACAGGTAGCTGGCCAATCCACTGCCGTTGAAGTCTGCCGTGAAGCTGGTAATCGTCTCGCCCTGGGGACCGATGATGTTGCCGTTGGTGAACGCGTTGCCCGACCGAATCCAGTACGATCCGCGGGCGTCCAGGTAGTTCGACAGGAAGTTCCGGAACTCGGCGCCCCACTTGTGATTCCACCGGCCCGTGGTTTTGCTGATTGACCCGTTGATGTGCCAGTTGGTCTGGCGCTCCACCTTTGCCAGGTAGGCAGTTTGGTTGAACTGGCTCAGGCGGCTCCAACCGCCCCCAAAGTTGTTGATCTCAGGAAACCCGCCTTGCAGGCCGATTGCCGGAGACCATTCATTCGGAATGCCAAACGCTGCATAGTCAATGTCGTCAAAGGTCTCAGCGCGATTTTGGGCCGCCACGCGCGTCAGCCCGATACGAAAGTCCGCGATCAATGTCGGACTCATCACCCAGGTATCGCCCAGCGAGGTGTACCAGTTCCGATCGCCATTGACCGCACCGACAAACCCACCGTTCTGGAGGAAGCCGCGAGAACCCTCACCCCAGCCATTCGGGCTGTCGATGGACCCGATGTTCGTGCCAAAGGTGCCATAGATGGAGTGCGCCCCTGCACGGTGGTCCAGCCGTGTGTTGATTGCATCGCGGTCAAAGGTGCGCGTCATCCGGTTGTAGAAGTTCCGCTCGTTGGTGGCATCCAGCGGCGCAAGGTTGGGCAATGGGAACAGATTGCCAAACTGGCCCGAAATGGGATTCAGCCGGGCGTTTGGAATGATGGCGTTGGGGAACTCCGAGCGCCGGAAGCGGTTAGGGCCCACCTCATTGACGGTGAAAGGATCGAACACGCGCACGGGGGTGAACACACCGCTGATATCGGTAACCGTCTGGCTGAAGTTGCCCCGCCGCTCCAGTTCGGTGGGAACTGTCTGGAAGTAGTCCAGTGCCCTGCTGTGCGTCATCCCCTCGTAGCTGACGAAGAAAAAGCTGCGATTGCGCCCGTCGTAGAACTTGGGAATGAAGATGGGTCCGCCCAGCGTGGCCGAGTAGTTGTTTACCTTAAAAGGCTGGCGGCGCACAAACGGATCGTTGGCGTTATTCTCAAAGCTGTTCGCGTTCAGCGCCTCATTTCGAAGCCGGTACTGCCCGGAACCACGCACCTGATTCGTGCCGCTTTTGGTGGAGATGATCACCGTGCCCATAGAGCGGCCGTACTCCGCCGACATATTGTTGATGGTGGTTTTCACTTCCTGAATACCTTCTGTATTCGGTAGGATCGCCACTTCGTTCCAAGCCGACGCCTGGATGCTGACACCGTCCAACTGAATGTCATTGGCAAACGCCGCGGCGCCATTCACGCTGAAGTTGGCGAAGGCGCGACGGCCGCCCGTCCCAACCCCGAAACTTTCCACGCCCGTGGTGTCTGACATCGACTGGCGACCCACTACACCCTGCTGCAAGGTTGCGTAGTTGAGCGGATTGTTATTGATGTTCGGGATGGATTGGATGACCTTTTCGTCTATCTGGTTAACAATCCGGCTGGACTCGGTTTGCAGTTGCACGGTACTGGCTTCCACCGTCACCAAAGTCTCCAAAGCGCCTACTTCCAGGGCGGCATCCACGCGGATGCTCTGCGCTGTCGTAAGGTTGATACTCGTCCGGCTGAACGTCTTAAAGCCGGCGGCGCGAACGGTTACTTCATATGCGCCCGCCGGAAGATAGGGCACCGTAAATTCGCCCCTGTCGTTTGTTGTCACGTCATTTTTCAGGTTTGTGCCTTGGTCCCGGACGCTCACCTCAGCTCCAGGAACAGCCGCGCCCTGCGGGTCAGTCACCCGCCCGACAATCGTTCCAGAGCGGATTTGCGCGTAGCCGATATCAGCACATAGCAACACAATCAGCACACACCACAGGTGTACCCGTTTCGTCATCGTTAGCCCCTTATTGGTTGAATGCAGGAAAGGAGGGAACTCAAAGATCTGCGGGAAGACAGCAGCCTTGCCCTATATGGTCGATAAATTCGGCCTATAGGTGATTATAATGACGGACTTCACCGATTCGAAACAGGAAAATCCGGCCCTTCTTGATTAATTTTACTTCATTTGTTAACTATTGCGTCTCCAGCGGAGAGCCGATGACCGAGAGGGCGTTTTTCCCTCGATGCCGCGCCAGCTCAGCCCAGGGTGGTGAGGGTCCTGGTGATGAGGGGTTGGTGGGTCCAGAAGGGTTCGGCCAAGGCGTGAGGGGTGGTAAGGGCGTAGTGGGTGGCTGAGGCGGTGACGGCGGCGCGGAGATGGGCCTCACTGGTAAAGGGAAAGGGATCAGCCGGGTGAACGCCGGGCTGAAGCTGACTGCGGTAGCAACTGAGGGCGGCAATCTTCTTGGACAACTGCTCCGCCGTGAGGGGCGAAAGCAGAGCGGGGGCCTGAGGGAGGTCGGGCATGCCTTGCAAGAGAAGGGTGGGCCGATGGGGAGGCAGGTCGTCATCGAGTTTGGGCCAGCCGGAGACTTGGCAGGCGTCCTGAAGGAGATCCCAGGCGTAGCGATGATCCGGGTAGAGGCGATTGGGGTGCGGACCGATGACCACTTTGGGCTGCAGGGTACGGATGATGCCGGCAAGGGTCATGCGCGCCAGGATATTGTTTTCCAGTCGGCCGTCAGGCAGTCCGAGATTGCCACGCCAGGCCAGCCCCAGGTGGGTAGCAGCCTCCTCGGCTTCGGCAACGCGCTGTTGGGGGATGCCGCGGGCGCTCATGTCGCCGGTGCTGAGGTCGAGGATGCCGGTGCGTTTGCCCCCATCGGCTTCCGCCGCAAGCACACCGCCGCAAAACCACTCAGCATCGCCGGGATGGGCGGCGACGGCAAGGACATCCAGAGGATCAAGACCGGTGACATCCAGGGTGGGGTAAAACATCAAGGCTCCTTCGGGTTGCGTACCATGCCAGATGGGCGATTCGGGCCGGATCCGCCGCAGGCCGGATTCCACCGAGGCCGGGCGCCGTTCCGCTTGCGGGCGATTCAGCTTGCGGGCGCCGTTCAGCTTGGGGGTGGTTCCGATGGGGGCCAATCCGACGGCGGCTCCCCTTGATGGATGAGTGGTTGCGGCTTCCGGGTGCGAAGAAGCCAGGCCAGGAAGGCGCCCACCAGGAAACCGCCGATGTGGGCAAACCACGCCGTGCCGCCAGCGGCAGCAGACTTTCCAGTAGCGTACGCGCCGCTGACCACCTGTATCAAGAACCAGTACAACAGCATGAAAACGGCGGGAATCTCCACAGTGGTAATGAAGACCACGATGGGCACCAGCGTCAGAATGCGATTCCGTGGAAAGCGGACCATGTAAGCTCCCATGACGCCGGCGATGGCGCCGCTGGCCCCCACCGTGGGCACAGGGGAACCGGATTCGGCCAGGACATGGACAAGGCCGGCAGTGATGCCGCAAAGCAAATAGAAGATGAGGAAGCGAGAGTGGCCAAGGGCGTCCTCAACGTTGTCGCCGAAGATCCACAGGAACCAGAGGTTGCCGATGAGGTGCATCCAGCCGCCATGCATAAACATGTAGCTGCCGAGGGAGTGCCAGAGGAGGCGATCAGGGACCAGAGCCCAGGCGTCCATCAGGGCGCGGGCCTGCTGCGGAGGCGTAAGCAACTGGAGGCCGAACACAACAAGGTTGCAGGCGATGAGGACCAATACCACCCAGGGTGGACCGCTGGAGCGATGGGTGTCGCGCAGGGGGATCATGGCGGTGTGGGAGCGGCTAAGGCGCTCATCGATACCCCCCCATGGCGCGGCGGGAGAAATCCTTGTGGCTGCGGCGCTCAGCGCGCTCAATCAGCGCGCGGGCTGCGTCTTCGGTGGAGATGCCACCCCGGGCGCCAATGGCGGTGCAGTTGAGGGCGGCGAGGGCGTTGGCGAACTCCAGCGAGTCCTGGAGGGACATGTCGTTCAGCAGGGCGTAGCAGAAGGCGCCGTGGAAGATATCTCCGGCTCCGGTGGTGTCCTCGCAATTGACGACGAAGGCGGCGGAATAATAGTAGCGGCCATCCATGCGGGCAAGCGCTCCGTAGGCGCCGAGGGTCATGGCGGCGACGCGCATGCCGTACTGCTGCTGGATGAGTTCGAGGGCGTGGAAGGGGTCCTTTTCGCCGGTCCAGGCGGTGGGGAACTCGGAACTGGCGATGAGGTAATCCACGTTGGGAAGAATCTGCTCGAAGCCCTGATAGATAGTGTCGACATCGACGGTGACGGGGATTTTATGCTTGCGTGCGATGGAGGCGGCCTTCGCGACGGCGGAGGTATCGTGGCCATCGATGTGCAGCAGGCGGGTGCTGGCGATCATGGACTCAGTGATGTCGTCGGCCTCCAGGCGGAGGCATTCGGCGCGCTGCCAGAGGACGGTGCGTTCGCCGGTGGTCTTGTCGATGAGGATGTAGGCGGTTTGGTTGGGGCAGTTGGCAACCACTTTGACATCGCTGATGTCGATGCCGGAACCCTGGAGGCTCTCCATCTGGATCTTGCCGCGGACATCGTCACCGACGGTGCCGATGTACTTGGTGCGGAGGCCAAGCTTGGCGCACTGGACCATGGCGCTGGCCACCTGCCCGCCAGGGCTATACATCTCTTCATCGAAGGCGATCTTGCCAGCGTATGCAGGGAATTTGGGCAGCAGGATGAGGGTATCTGTGGCATTCAGCCCCACACCAGTCACATCGAACTGGGGGCTTTGTTCAAACGACGGCATAACCCGTGAGCGTAGCACATGGCCGGGAGCTTGGGCAGAGCGCGCAGTGCGGTGATGTCGCAGTGCCGTGATGTCGCAGTGCCGTGATGTCGCAGTGCGGTGATGTCGCAGTGCCGTGATGTCGTAACGCCGTGATGAGGTTGCTGGTGCGATGGCCTCAGATCAATTCCCGTTCCGTATCCCTGAAGAAGGCGGCGGCCGGGGAAGGGGCGAAGCAGGGGCGCACGGAACCGGGCGTACGCGAGGACCCGCCTCCGCCAGGGCGTGCTTGGGGGCCAGCGCCGGGGGTGGAGCCACCTCCAGCAGCCAGCATCCGGGTTTGGCGGCAGGCTCCAGATCGGTTCCGTTCCAACTGATCTTCACCGGCGCCCAGGAATCGGGAAGCCGCAGCACGGCGGATTTGACGCCGCGCGATACCACCAGCACCTCCCGTGCCTCCTGAAGGTACTCGGCAAGGATGCGGGCGGTTTCGCTTTCGTCGCGTTGGGGGATGACGATGCGGGTTTCGATGCGCAGATTCTTACCGTTGCGCAGGAGGATGATGCCAACGTCACGGCTTTCTTTCTGCGACTCCATGATTTCCGAGTAGTGGGCGGCATCCTGAACCATCTTTCCTGCGATGGACACGATGCAATCCTCCAGCTTCAGGGGTCCCTTGTAGTTGGGGGGCAGCCACTTCACCGGGACACCGGGTCCTTTGCCTTCCGGGTCGTAACCAAAGCCGCCAAGACGGAGGAAGGCGCCAGTGCCGGGGTCAATGCGGGTGCTGGGAAGGACATCGTTGCGCTGGGCGAAGTCGAACTCGCGAATCTCCACCCAATGCGAGGAGGGAAAATCGAGGGAGCCGGTCTCAAAGTCAATGGAGGTGGGCAAGGCCCGTCCCTGATGCCGGGACAACCACGCAATGGCCTGCTCCGCACGGAACTCGCTGGCGGCCTGGAATTGTCCCTGAAGGCCAGCCAGTCGCATGCGGCGAAGGGCGCCGCGCAGGACCGGTTCGCGGTCCTCCTCATAGAGCCATAGCAGCGGGATGTGGGCGAAGTTGCCGGCGAAGATCCGGTTGGTATCGATGGCGCGATTCACGTCGCCGCCGATGGCGAGTCCGGCGGTGAAGCGCCCGGGGATGCGGGAAAGCAAGGCAAACACACCCGGCGAACCGTCGCCGTAGCCGGTGAGGTAAACCCTGCGAGGATCCACACGGTGCTCGCGGGCATCTGCGTCCAGCACCGCGCGCACCGCACGGACACCCTCCTCTGAGTGAAACGAAAACTTCCCCTCTGACCATGGCAGGACCAGGCGCCAGCCCTCAGCCGCCAGGGCGCTGCTCCACTGTCGGGCATAGCCCTGAATGGTCTCCAGAGACGCCTGCTCCTCACCGTGCAGGAACACCAGCAGGGGAGCGGGTTCCTGGGGGGATGCATCTGCTTGCGGCACGAAAGAAAGGTAGCGATGAGTTCAAGGCGATCAG
>JALOKO010000077.1 GCA_025456495.1 Bryobacterales bacterium
GAAGGCTTCCGTATCGAACCAGCGCCCCAGCGAACGTTGGTCGCTGCTGAGGTTCGGGTCCCGGGCAATGTCGGCGCGCAGTGAACCGATGGCCGAAAACACCGTATTCGCCTGCGTGGTCACCGTAAACGGAGCCGCCGCCTGCCAGTTCATGATGCCGCCAAGGCCCCAGCCGCCAACCACGTGGCGCAACGGATTCGTGGTCAGGAAGCGCTTGCCCTTGCCGAAGGGTAACTCGTAAACCGAACTCAGGGTCACCCGGTGCGGGACGTCGTTTTCGCTAAACCCGTAGTCAGCCCGGCGATTGTAAAAGTTGGAATAGGTGCCACCAGTCTGGCCCAACGCAGCGCCTCCCTCATTGGTGTTGTTCAGGAACTTTGACCACGTATACGTGCTCAGGAAATTCCATCCCGACGTGAAGCGCTTCTCCGCCCGCAGCATCATCGCGTGGTAGTTTGAGACGCCCAGCGTAGGCAGCAACAAGGTGACATTCGTGAATTGCGGATACGGCCGGTCCCGGAAGTTCGATTGCGGCGTCAGCAACTCCGGCAGCACCTGGTTGATCGACATGGACGAGCTTGGCAGCTTGCGCGACGCATTGGCCAGATAAGCACCCTCGATCAGGATGTTCTTGGGCAATTGCCGTTGGATGGTGAAGTTCCATTGCATCGAATAACCCGTCCGGCGATTCTCCTCATAGCCGCTGATGGCCTGTCGCGGGTTGGTCCCGAAAGGAACTGCTCCGAAACTCGCGTCCAGGGTAGGGGAGTTTAGCTGAAACGGCGGCACCCCGTTCCGCATGAAGAAGGGCACGGTGACGCCATTGTCCGGGGAGTTGATCGCCGCGCTTTGTTCAAAGCCAAGTGTCGCCGATGCTGGCGCGCCGGCATCAAACGGATGCGCAAAGAACACCCCTGCACCGCCGCGGATCACGGTCTTGTCGCTACCGAAGGGCCTCCAAGCAAAACCGAAGCGCGGTCCGAAGTTATTCCAGTCCGTGTTGTAGGGCTTTAAGCGGAAGCCGTCCACGCCCATGAAACGCACCACTCCCGGAGTCCCGGAAACGGGGTTGATGGCTTGCAGGTCGATCCCGTTCATGCGCTGGTTGCGGTCTGTGATGGGAGTGTCCGTCTCCCAGCGCACCCCATAGTTCAAGGTGAGTGTGCGGGTGGCATTCCACTCGTCCTGCACGAACCAGGCGATGTAGTCGCTATACCGATCAAGGAAAAGCGTTTCGCGCGCGCTGAAGGTCAGCGGGGCTCCCGCCAGTACGGAAGCCAATCCGAAGCCGCTCGCCGCGGCGCCGGGCTGTCCGGTCGAGAGCGGGCTGAACCCGAAGACACCCGATACTCCTGGTCGGTCTACTTCCTGGTTGATTGAGCGGCGGTACTCAAAGCCGGCCTTCACCGTGTGGCGTCCGAAGTTGAACGATATGTTGTCAATCCACTGGAATTGACGGATAGGGAACTGCCGTCGCTCCTGGTTTCCCGCACCCAGTGCAGCCATGCCTGCGACGTTGAAGCGCGGGAACGCGTCCTCCGGCACGCCAGTGATTCCTAACCGCGATGGCCAGTTGCCGCCCAGTCCATAGGACAACGTGTGATTGATGCGATCTCCAAACGTGAACCGGAATTCGTTCACCGTCGACGGGCTGATCACCCGCGTGTAGGTGGCGTAGTAAAAGTTCTGGTGCCGCAGCGCCTGCACATCGTTCGAAGCCGCCAGGTCCCCCAGAATCTGCGTGAAGTCCAGGTTGTCAGAGTTATACATGTAGCGGAAACTCACGCGATCTTTCTCTGAAAACGTGTGGTCACCCTTCACCAGGAAGGCGTCGCGGGTAAGAATGCGCGAGAAGTTTGTGTTGAAGTTGTTCGCGCCTGCAAGGTTGGCCGGCGCCTGATTGGGCAGGGGATACATGGGCATCAGTGCCGTGCCAACCGGGTCAATGCGGCTGGTGGGGATGATGTTGTTGGCAAATTGCGTGCGCCGGGTAGTGTTGCCCGTGGTGACATTCGATTCCGGATCGAAGATCGGAATCAGCGCGCCAGCGGTGGTTAACGTCTGGCTGAAATCCCCACCGCGCTGCAAAAGAGTCGGCACCGTCAATTGCGTGCTGAAGCCTTCAATGCGTCGGCTTCCTTCATACGAAAAGAAGAAAAAGGTCTTGTTACGGCCATCGTAGAATTTGGGGATGAAGACAGGTCCCCCCACGGTGCCGCCAAAGATGTTGTACCGCAGCGGCGGACGTACCTTTTCCCCGTCTTGGAACGGCGCAAAAAAGTTGGCGGCGTCCAGTTTGTCGTTGCGCAGAAATTCGTACAGCGCGCCCTTAATCTGGTTAGTGCCGCTCTTGGTGGTGGCTACAATCACTCCGCCGGCTGAGCCGCCAAACTCCGCCGAGTAGTTGTTCTGCAGCACCTTCACCTCGGCTACCGTTTCCACCGGGGGATCTGTATCCACCTGCCCGATACCCAGACGCATGTTCTGGATTGTGCCGCCGTCCATGTAAAAGTTCTGGCTTTGCGTGCGACCGCCCGCCAGCGAAAAGTTCGGCTTGCCGCCGCTATCGTAGTTCACGAACACCGCCGCGCCGGTCATGCTGATGATGTTCATCGTTCGCCGGTCGCCCAGCGGCATGTCCTGCACACTGCGACCCTCCACCAGTTGCGCCGTGTCGGACGTGCGCGTCTCCAGCAACGGCGCTTCGTCTGAAACGACCACGGTTTCTGTCAGCGCACCCACCTCCAGGCGGACGTCCAGGGTTAGCGCCTGGCCTGTTGTCAGGGTAAGGTTCTCGCGCTTGTAGGCTCGAAAGCCCTGCGCCTCCACATTTACGACGTAGGCCCCGATGGGCAGTTCACGCAACAAAAAGTATCCTGTTGCGTTTGATTGTGCGGTGGTTACACGTCCAGTTGAGGGGTTTTGCGCCGTTACGACGGCCCCAGGAATTGCGGATCCGGATGTGTCGGTAATCACGCCGCTGATGGTGGCCAGCTGGGATTGCGCCCCCACCAATAAGGCCAGCGACAGAATGAACGAGAGCAAACGGAGAAGTGAAGCAACATTGCCAGTCATGGACTGACGTTCTATCGCGTTTTGCCGCTGCTGTCAAACGGCTTTCGATATTGTGAGATCCAGATCTCCTGAAATGCCACCCGACGCCCCCATTTGTCAGTCCAAATCAAAGTCCCGCACCGGCTTGTCGTTCGGTGCGTTCTTGGCCTGCTTCAGCAACTCATCGAACTTCTTCGATAGCACGTCCGCCTGCTTCTTCTCGGCCTGAAACGATCGCTGGAAGGCCTCCTCGCGACGCGCCGATTCCCCCTTCAGGTCCGCCACCGCCTTCGCAAAATCACTGATCGTCGGGGGCTTCACCGCCTCCTGGTGGCTGATGACGGCCTCAGTGGCAGGGTCCACCTTCAACGTCGCTTTGCAGCAGGGACAGGTCACTTCAAATAGTTGGCTGGCCATAGCCCCACTCTAGCCCATTACCACCGCAGGCGCAGTCCCGTTCGCGCTGGTTCCGCGCGGTTCTCATGTTCCCCCACTGTTTTGCCGATATGCCCTGTGGCGATTCCCGCTCGCTGGCGAGTTGCATTTGCTTTCGTGTGTCTGTCTGCGGCGGGTTCCAGGTTGCCTTTCCTGGGGGCGACCTCTTGAATTGGAATTCAGGAGTCCTGCTGCCAAGCGATTGGCTAACAAGCGATTGCCTTGGCCGCGCCCTGCGCCTCCGCCAACAGGCCCCCATCGGCTGATGCGGGGCCTGTCTCTCGCAACCAACCGCATCCTCGTGTTCAACGCCTCCTAGTCGCAACCCATTTGCGTCATCGTGGTCTCGCGCCCCCTTACCAATGCTCTGCGATACCATCGCTCTGCTGTAACAAAGCCAGGCTGTACCAAAGCTCTGGGTTCTGGATGCCCTGAAGCGTCACCAACCCAGCGACGCCTGGTCAGCAACCAGCATCAGATTCGTATTGGACCATATTGGTCCAATATGCTAGCATCTAGGCAGGCGACGATCGCAACTGAGTGGCGGAACCTTCACCAGCGCTAACAAGCGCCCTCTTCCGTCCACCTCTGGTGCGTCCTGGCCACGTCAGGTCTCTTGTCATGATTGAGATGTTCGGTGTCACCGTCCTTCGCGCTGAGCGCGTCCTGTTGTGGGATTTGCACGCCGTCGTCCCGGACGGGATGGTCACCGTCATCACAGGCCGCACAGGCTCAGGAAAGAGTGACACGATGCGCCTTCTGCGCCGGGAGTTGCAGCCCGCGCAAGGGGAGGTGTTCCTTGACCGGATGCCCCTCGTCCGGTGGTCCTCAGCCCAGTTCGGCTTACGCTGCGCCTGCCTACCACAGCGAAGCGTGCTGCACTTTCCATTCTCCGTCCGTGATGTCGTTGACCTGGGCCGCATCCCCCGGTATCAGTTGTGTACCCCGGAGGTCCACAAACGCATCGTCGAAGAGGCCATGGATTATTTCGCGCTGCTCCCTCTGGCCAGCCATCCTTACGCCTCTTTGCCTGCCGCTGGACAAAAGCGCGTCCAGTTGGCCAGGGTGCTCGCGCAGGTGCTGGATGCCACCGGTGGCCTTCCCGTTCATTGGCTGTTGGACGAACCCACCGCGCACCTGGACGAGGAGGGCATCGCCTCCCTGCAACGTGTAGTCGCCATGCTGTTGGATCGTCGCGCCTGCGTCCTCTTCGCCATCCGCGACCCCCGTCTCGCCGCCCGCTTCGCCCAACAACTTCTGGTCATTGAAGGCGGCACCCTGGTGGCCGATAGCGCCCACGCCACGCCGTTCGGCGTCATCGCGCCAACCCGCGCCGCCCAGTTTTCAGGGCAGGGAAGAGCATGATCGCCGCCGCCCAAGTGACTGCCGTCCCCGGTGATCTGGTCGCCAATATCCAGGGTCACCTGCAGGTGGCTACGGTCGCGCATGAACAGGGAGTCCACTTGCTTGTGTTCCCTGAACTCTCGCTCACCGGCTACGAACTTGGTTTGGCCACCGCCTGTGCGATCCGTCCCGACGACTTCCGCCTGAACCCCCTGCGAGACTTGGCTCGGTTACTCCGAATCACGCTGGTTGTGGGTGCGCCGCTGCTTCAATCGGACGGTTCCCTGCACATCAGCGCACTCATATTCCATCCCGATGGCGCCTCGTCCACCTACGCCAAACAGCATGTTCACTCCTCGGAGCAGCCTCCCTTTGTTTCCGGGAACGGGGGATCGCTCATCCCTTTGGAAGGGGATCAAGTGGCGCTGGCAATCTGTCGTGATGCCAGTATTCCCTCGCACTTCCAGGCAGCCGCGGCCAGTGGCGCCACCGTGTACGCGGCCAGCGTGATGGTGGACGTGGAAAGCTATCCGTCTAAGGCCATGCGTCTGCGGCAACGTGCAGCCACCCATGGCATTGCGGTTCTGTTGGCAAACTACAGCGGTATCACCGGGGGCGTGGTTTCCGCCGGAAGAAGCGCGATTTGGAGCGAAACCGGCCATCTGGTTGCCGCCAGTCCGGATGCCTCCAGCGCCCTGGTTGTCGCCCACCGGGCGCAGAACGGATGGACAGGTAGCGTGATTGCCCTTTAGCGCCGTCGCTCTCGCCAGCGCTCGCGTGTTCCTTGCTCACGCGCCGCCCCGCACAGTGCGCTATCTTGGGGACATGCAACCGCTATCCCGTCGCGCCCTGCTTGCAAGCCTCGGCCTCTCCGCCTCCGTCCCCTTGTCGGCCCTGGAGACGCCCAAAGCGCCCGCCTTCGAAGTGCGCACCGAACTGGGAAAGCGCATTCGCCTGGAGGACTACAGCGGCAAAGTGCTCCTGCTCACCTTCTGGGCAACCTGGTGTCCACACTGCCGCAACCAGATTGCCGCCATGGAAAAGCTGCGCGAGACCTACGCCGCAAAGGAGATCGAAATGCTGGCGGTCTCGGTGGATCGCGAAGGCTGGAAGATCGTCGCCCCCTACGTGCAGGAGCACGGTTTGCGGATTCCGGTTTCTATTGCCCCGCCGCGCATGCAGCAGCAGTACGCCGCCAACGGGGGCATTCCGTTGTCCTACATCATTGATCGCAAGGGGCAGATGATCAAGGATTTTCGCGGCGCACTCGATGAGGAAACCCTCAGGCGCTTGGGCGACGCGATCCAGAAGGCGCTCTAGCTTGCCCCTCCCCACCAACCCATCGGTCGCGCTCACAAGCGCATGGATGCCAATAGCCCCCACAAGCGCTTAGAAGCAAACAGCCCCTACGATATCCGGCTACAGCACCCTACTTGCGCACCTGGATGCCTGACGCCTCTTCCAACGCCTCAATCACCTTCGCGTAGCTTGCTTCCGGCATTTCCAGCAGGGTCTTCACCACCATGAAGTTGGTGTCCGCCGCGGTTTCCACGTTCAGCGCCCGGCGCGCCTCGCGGTACACAATTTTCAGGAAATGCTTCTGCTGCTTCTTCTTCATCCGCGGCCATCCCTTGGCCGGAATCTCCCACTCCTTGGGCTGCGCCGCGTACTCGTAATCGACATTGCCCAGGTTCGCAAACGGGATGTCCAGCATCGTCGAGTGCTTGTGAAAGAAGCTCATCCGCTGCGTGTTGGCGTTGATCTGCAGAATGCCCAACCACTCAGCCGCTTCATCCCTTCCGGGGCGCCACGCATACCATCGCACGTTCTCGAAATACAACCCTCGCTGCGCCGCCGCCGGCAACGACAGCATACCCAGTCCGCTCCCGCCGCAAAGCGCAGTCCGCAGCCAGCCCCGTCTGGAAAACTGCATCCGCATCTCCCCCTTAGCCACGCTTCCCCATCACCGTGCGCTCGACAATCGCTTTGGCCTCCAGCACCGTTTTCTTTTCCAATGAGAATTGCTCGTCGGCGGATAGGCTGGGTTCCTCGCGGCCTCGCCGTGGGGTCACTTCCAGTCCCCACCAGCCCTTGTAGCCCCCTTCTAACGCCGTCCGCACCAGCTTCTCAGCATCGAAGGCGGGGTCCAGGTCAGCCCCCCAAGTCCCCTTCACGGATAAACCCTTGGCATAAGGCAGCGTCTTCTTCACTGCCAGGTAGCGGTCATCGCCCGTGTTCCAGTTGCCAAGGTCGCAAAGTAGCCCAAAGCGCGGATGATTCACTTCCTTCACCAGCCGCACCAGAATATCGGGGTCTGATGATGCCCGCCCGTGGTTCTCCACAATGATGTTCAGCTTGCTGCCCTCGCTGTAGCGCAACATGTCGTGCATGGTCTCGGCGGCACGCTTCACCAGCTCAGCATCCTGCTTCCAGTTCTCCTGGCCACCGTACACATTGCAGCGCATGGAATGACACCCCAGATATTGGGCAATGTCCATCCACTTGCGATGCGCCACCCCGGCCAACTTGCGCTCCGCCGCGTCAAGCGCCGCCGTTGCCCCTTCGTTGTCCACCATCAGGATGGTCTGCTCCACGCCCGCATCCTGAAAGGCCTTGTTCAGCTTCTGCAAATAGTTCAGCGTTGGGTTCTCGAAGAACTGGTTGACGTGTTCAAACGCCCGAATTCCCAACTGGTCCCGCAGGATCCCCGGCATCTCCAGCAGTTTCCATTTGCCCTGGAAAAAGCTGCGACTAAAACTCCATGCCGCCAGCGAAACCCCTTGCGAACGCCCATCAGTCTGCATGGCCATCGCGGGAACGGCCGCCGCCGCCATCGCGGTTGCGCCCATCAATGCTCGTCGGGATACGGAATTCGCCATGGATCTCCTCGTTGTCACCAGTCCACCACAATGGCCCATCAAGGGTCAACGGCTCACCCTCGGCGCCGCTTCCTCCTCGGTTGCTCCATCCTGTAACTCAACCACCGCCCTCGCTCCCTTGCCTCGCCCCCTGCCACTCCCCACACAAGTTCCCATGCGACAAATTCCCATGCGACAGCAGCCCCACCCGGCGCCCTTCGCTATACTGCGAATCGGATGCATGCAGACGCGCAGCTCGCCCCGGAAATGGCCGTCCCCCAACGGCATCCCGTCCTCGGCATGGCCATTGGAGCTCTCTCCGTCGCCTCCGCCCTCATCACCTCACTGGTGCTTGCCCCTTACCTGGAAGGCGAGCTCATCAGCGCCCTCTTTCTGGTTGCCGTCTTCGTGGGCGTACGCCAGGGTGGATTAGCCGGAGGCATTGTCGCCGCCGTGCTCAGCGCCGTCGCCTTTGATTGGCTACCCGCCGGACCCCATGCTCTGTTCTTCCCCCAGCGCCAGGGCAACGGCGTTCGCCTGGCGGTCTTCTTCGGCGTTTCCGCCTTCATCGTCTACTCGGTCCATCGCCAGCAACGAGCCCTGCTTCGCGCCGCCGCCAGTGAGCAGCGCGCCACTGAGGCCGCCACCCGGCTCGCCGCCGAAGCCGCCCAACGCCAGGTGGCTGAGCAGCATGCTGCCCAGCAGGCCCGCTATCTGGAAACCGTCCTCGGCGGACTCCATGACGGCGTCATCAGCGTGGACGCCGATGGTCGTGTCACCTATCTCAACCCTGAGGCAGACCGCTTGCTAGGCCAGCCGAACCCCTCCCCCTTGGGCAGGCCCCTTGCCGATTGCATGCGCGTGCTGGACGAAGCCAACGGCCGACCCCTGGAGCCCATTTCCCTTCAGGTCCTGCGCAGCAGCAAGGCCAAGCGCAACGAAGGCCTCCGCGTGCTGGATGGCGCTGATGGCGTGCGTACGCCCATTGACGTCAGTTCCGCCCCGCTGCTGGCCGCGGATGGTTCCCTGTTGGGCGCCGTCGCCATCATCCGTAATGTCACCGAACAGCGCGCCGCCCAGCAAGCCCTCAGCGCCTCCGAGGAGCGCTTCCGTTTGGCCACTGAGGCTGGCAACATGGGAGTCTGGCTCTGGCGTCCTCACCTCGGCCAGTCGGTCTGGAATCGAACCCTTTCCGCCATGCTGAACATGCCGGCTGAGGACTATCAGGGGCCTGACCAAGCCTTCTTTCTCTCCGTCGCGCCAGAAGACCGGCCTACCGTGCGGCAGGCGCTTCAATCCGCGGTGGATCACGGCGCCGCCTTCCAGTTGGAGTTTCGCGTCCTGCTTCCAGATAGCACCTTCCGCTGGCTCTTGACCGCCGGTCGCCCCATTCAGGAAAGCGCCAACACCGCCCCCTTGGCGCTAGGTGGCGTCACCTTCGATATCACGGATCGTCGCCTGGCCGAACAACGCATCCTGGGCCTCAATCGGGATCTGGAACAGCTCACCGCCCAGTTGCAGTCGGCCAACCTCGACCTCCGCCAGCGCACCGCCGAACTCGAGGCGGTCAACGCCGCCAAGACGAAGTTCCTTTCCAACATGAGCCACGAACTCCGCACTCCGCTCAACACCATCTGCGGCTTCGTGGAGCTACTGCTTGAGCAAGGCGCCGGGCCTCTCACCCAACGCCAGCATCGCTACCTCCAGAACATCGACGCCAGCGCCAATCACCTCATTCGCGTGGTCAGTGATGTGCTGGACCTCTCTCGCATCGCGGCCGGCCGCGTGCAGATTACCGCTGAACCCCTATCCTTGGTCGAGATCGTCGACGAAGCCGTCGCTGCCTTTCTGCCCATGGCCACTGAGCATGAAGTTACCCTCAGCGCCTCCGTTCCTGAAGGTCTAGTGGCCCATGCTGACCGCCAACGCATGCGCCAGGTCCTCAGCAATCTCATCAGCAACGCCATCCAGTTCACCCCGGCTGGTGGCGCTGTCACCGTCACCGCCCAACAGGGCGATGCACGGTTGCATCTCACGGTTTCCGACACCGGCATTGGCATTCCACCTGAGCACCAGGAGCGCATCTTCGAAGAATTTGAGCAGGTCCACCACCCGGAATTTCGCCCCAAGGAGCGCGGCAGCGGCTTGGGCTTGGCCATCACCCGTCAGTTTGTCCAGCTACAGGGCGGCGCCATCCATGTGGAAAGCGCCCCGGGCAAGGGTTCCACCTTCTTCGTTCAGTTGCCCTGTGCCCAGTCGAACGTTGCACGGTGTGGATCTCACGCGGGCTAACCGCACACGGGCTGCTCATCGCCGCCAGCGATCGGAAGCCGTCGCCAGATAGCCGCCGTTAGCGGGGTCCGGGCTTCGTGCCCCGGCGCGCCGCCAGGTAGTACAAGCTGGGCAACGCAACGAAAGTGAGCAGCAAGGTGGATGCCAGGCCGCCCACCAGCACCGTTGCCAGCGGTCGCTGCACATCGCTTCCAATTCCCGTGGCGCGCGCCGCCGGAATCATCCCCAGCATGGCCACCACAATCATCATCAGCACCGGACGCATCTGCGCCATCGCGCCCTGGATGACAGTCTGTCGCAAGTCCGCGCCCGGTTGTCGTCGGCGCCGATTGATCTCGGAAATCATCAACACGCCGCTCATCACCGCCACGCCAAACAAGCTGATGAAGCCCACCGCCGCCGACACGCTCAGGTTGATGTCGCGCAGCCACAGAAACAGAATGCCACCCACCAGTGAGAACGGCACCGTCAGCAGCACAATGGACGCATCACGCGTGCTACGAAACGCGAAGAACAGCAGCACGAAGATGATGAGAATCGTCACAGGCAAGACGAACTGCAGGCGGCGTTGCGCGCGCTCCATGTTCTGAAACTGGCCACCCCATTCCACGCGGTAGCCTTCAGGGATTTGTATCTGCGCCTGTATGCGCCGACGTGCCTCCAGCGCGAAGCCACCTTGGTCGCGTCCCCGGATGTTCGTGCGCACCGC
>JALOKO010000078.1 GCA_025456495.1 Bryobacterales bacterium
GTTTGACCGCGTCGTCCCCACGGCCGAGAATCTGGCCATTGAGATCTGGAGACGCCTTTGCCCGAAGCTGCAACTTGGCCAAGGCCGTCTGCACAAGGTGCGTGTGTACGAAACGGATGACCTGTTTGTGGATTACGACGGCCAGCCTTACCCCGCCTCCGTCTCCCTCTCTGCCACCTCCAGCGCCAGCGCCGCCGCACCGGCCCCCGCACCGCACGAAGGGGTTACGCAGCCGGTGCCGGCGACCGCGAAGGGCGAAGCATGACCCTCACGCGCCGTTACCGTTTTTGCTCGGCCCACCGCCTGCATAGCCCGGCCTTAAGTGAAGAGGCCAACCAGCAGACCTACGGGCGGTGCAATAATCCCTTTGGGCACGGCCACAACTATGTGTTGGAAGTAAGTGTGGATGGCCAGCCGGATGCCGTCACCGGTCGCCTGATGGCGATTGAAGATCTGGACGGTCTGGTGACCGCCAATGTGTTGCGCGTGTATGACGGCAAGAACATGAATGTGGATATTGATCGGTTTCAAGGCGAGTTCGTGCCGACCACGGAAAACGTGGCGGTGGATGTCCGGGAACGTCTTGAGAGGAGTTGGCCTGAACCGGGTTCCCCCTGGCGTCACACGCGCATGATGCCGCGTCTTGCCGGAGTGAGATTGTTTGAGACCCGCAAGAATATTTTCGACATCTGAGCAGAAGCCATGAAACACGCCAAAGCCCCTGTGAAAGTGATCCCCGTGAATCAGGGGGAACAGGAATATCCCATCGCTCCGCATATCGAAGAAGTATTGCGGCATCTGGGCGAGAATCCGCAACGAGACGGTTTATTGCGCACCCCGATTCGCGTGGACAAGGCGCTGCGCGACCTCACCAGCGGCTACCGTACTCGCGTCAGCGATGTCCTGAACGGGGCCTTGTTTGACGTGGATTACGACGAAATGGTGATCGTGAAGGACATCGAGTTTTACAGCCTTTGCGAGCATCACATGCTGCCCTTCTTTGGCAAGATCCACGTGGCCTACATCCCCAACGGGAAGGTGATTGGCCTGAGCAAAATTCCGCGCATCGTGGACATCTTCGCGCGTCGCCTGCAGGTGCAGGAACGCCTGACGCAGGAGGTGGCGCAAACCATCATGGACACCATCAAGCCGAAGGGCGTGGGCGTAGTGGCCACTGCGCAGCACTTTTGCATGATGATGCGCGGGGTGGAGAAGCAGTGCAGCGATACCGTGACCAGCACCATGCTGGGGGCCTTCCGCAACAACCGCGAAACCCGCACGGAGTTCCTGTCGCTCATCCGTCCCCACGTGTAAGGCCACGGGATGGCGCACCCGATGCGGAGCACCCGCGGGAGGCCTCAGCGTACGGCGTGTCCGGCCACCCTCGCATGGTAGGATGACCCTATATGGCAAGCAGCGTTCGGGACTTTGAATGCGTTGACCCATTCGGGGTCACCTGGCAGGTGAAGTTCTTGTGGCATCAGGTGGGCATTGCCATTCGCCACGCCGACACCATTGATTGCAAGTTCCAGCTCACCAGCGCGGATGAACAGATCGCCAAGGTGATTGCTCTTGAGCACGTACACTTGAAGCATCTCGCCGCTGAGTTGGTCCGCGACATTACAGACCCCTGGGTGATGCAACTTGCCGGGAATCACCTGCGGTACATGGTGGAGTCTGGAGAGGACATGGACAAGACCCTGGTCACTCTCAGCATGGACGACCTACGGAGAAGCCTGGGCGCCGTCGCACGCTAGCGTGGCGGGACGGGCGGATTTCTCAATCGACGGTGCGGAAACCTTCCGCGGCCGGTTTCCGCCATTCCATGCAAGAGCAGGTGAATGGACGCCAACCCTCCCAACCCGCCGCAGGAACCAGAGGCCCCGGGGCTTCTGCCGTCCGCCGTCAAGGTGACGCTGTCCGGCCGGAGCTTTTCGTTCTACCCGCCCATTCGCAACCTGTCCCACAACGAGTGGCGCTTTGTGCGCGAGACGTGGTCAGAGCTTCTGGTAGAGAACGTAGACAGCGGTGTTGAGGTGTGGATCCCCCGCCGCATGTTGGGCGCGATCTCATCCGTAGAGCAGCCCTTTCCCATTGTTGGGCTGGATAAGGAAATGGAGTTCCGCGCTGGCGCCGTCTGGCCCTATCGGCCCAAGCTACTGGAGATGCCCAGGCCCGAGCGAACTCCGCAGCCGGAGGATGCCTCTGTCGCCAACGCGACAGGTCTTCTGCCCACCCGGAAACGCCGCGGCAGCGGGAGTACCGCCACCGAACACCGGCTGGCCCGGCTGATCGGGATCGCCCTCACCATTGCCTTTGTGGCCATCCTGCTGGTGCTGGCCATCTTCCGTGGCGATGGCATATTCGGCAATCGCGTCATCCTCCAGACCGCTGACCAGGACTACCTGTCGCTGGGCGCGGGCGACGACTACTTTCGCGTGGTGCAGCGCTTAGGACCGCCACAGTCAGATCGCTGGCGCACCCAATCCAAAGAAGTCGCCTTTCGGGTTCTGGAGTATCCTGACCGCGCGTACTCAGTCATCCTGTTCGGCGCGGATCAGGCAACAGCAACCTACCTGGGAGCAATGGACGGCAACTGGCGGCCCATCCACGCGGTGTCCATCGGGCGGGGCATGGATTCCACCGCGATGTTGCGTACACTGCCCCGCTTTTAGTCGCGCACCCGTCCTGGCGCCATGCTGCGCAGTTCCTTTCCTGGGAACCTACGGCGGGCATTCAATTCCTAGCGCCGCGATGATAAGATCCTGCCAGACCCCACGTCCGCGCATTGGAGGCAACCATGGTATTCTCCCGCCGCCTGTTTTTGGGTAGCGCCGCTGCATTGGCAACCACCCCTGCATCCGCCCGCTTGGCCATTGATGGAGGAACGCCGGTACGCGCGAAACCGCTTCAGGCGCGGCTCTACGGTCCGCTGTACTACAACCAAATGGAATGGGACTTTCTGCGGGAGGTATGGGAGGCCCGCGCGCCCTTCCGCTTCTGGGGCATGGACCGTTCCGTGATGCCGGCCAAGGTGGCCACGTTTGAGCGCGAGTTCGCCACTTTCATGCAAACGCGCTTCGCGCTGGGCGTCACCTCTGGCACCGCGGCCCTGCAGGTGGCGCTGGCCGCCCTGGAGATTGGCCCCGGCGATGAGGTGATCGTGCCCGCGTGGACCTGGCATTCCTGCTTCAACGCGGTGGTGATGGCCGGTGCGCTGCCCATCTGCGCGGAGATCGATTCGTCCTTCAATCTGGATCCGGCCGACGTCGAACGCCACATCACCCCACGCACGCGCGTCCTGATGGCGGTGCATCTGCAGGGCAATCCGGCCAACATGGAGGCCCTGCTAGCCATCGCCCGCAAACACAAATTACGGGTACTGGAAGATGTCTCGCAATCGGTGGGGGCAAGCTATCGCGGCAAACCACTGGGCAAAATGGGCGACATCGCCATCGCCAGCCTTCAGGTGAACAAGACGATCTCCGCCGGGGAAGGGGGCGCCGTCTACACCAGCGATGCCGGCCTGTTTGAACGGGCCATTCGTTTCCATGATGTGGGCACGGTGCGCGCGCCGCACACCACCTGGCTGGGCTCCACGCAGGGGGAGGCCTTCATCGGCGTCAACTATCGCATGAATGAGTTCTCTGGCGCGGTGCTGCTTGCCCAAATCCGCAAGCTGCCGCAGGTGGTGGGGGATATCCGTGCTGTGGCCCGGCGCGTTTATGAAGGCATCGCCGACCTGAAGCAACTGGAGCTGCGTGGACTTCCAGACCCAGCGGGCGAACTGGGTTCGGCTGTCTTTGTGGGCTTCCCCGGAAGGTCCCAACGGGATCGTTTCCTCAGCGCGATGAAGGCGGAAAACGTGCCCGCAAGCCCACCCTCGGGCTCCGTACTGCTGCCCACCCAGCCGCACATCATCGCCAAGCGCGCCACCCATCCCAACTGGCCCACCTGGACCAGCCCCGCGGGTCGCGCCGTTCGCTATGGCGTGGAAACCTGCCCCAGAAGCGCCGCCATCCTGGACCGGTTCGCGGGTGTGTCGCTAGACCCCAAGTTCACCGAGGCCGATACGCGCGACATCGTCAACGCGATCCGAAAGGTGCATCCGGCTATCATGGCTGGCTAGCGCGCATAGCCTTCCGGGTGCGCTTCGTGCCATCGCCAGGCACTCTCAATGATGCTTTCGATGGTGTCGAACTCCGGCTCCCAGCCCAGGACTTGCTTGGCTTTGGTGGCGTCGGCCACCAGATAGCTGGCATCACCCGGGCGACGGTCTTCCACCTTCACTGAGATGGGGCGTCCGCTGATTTTGCGCGCCGCCTCAATCACCTCAAAGACCGAATAGCCGCGTCCGGTACCCACGTTGAAGAAGTCGCTTTTGCCATCGGCGCGCAAGTAGGCAAGGGCTTTCCAATGGGCCTCGGCCAGGTCTGCGATGTGGATGTAATCGCGGACACAACTGCCATCGTGCGTCCCGTAATCGCTGCCGAAGACTGAGATGCTCTCGCGTTGCGCAAGCGCTGTGAACAGCACCAACGGAATGAGGTGAGTTTCGGGACGATGGTGCTCGCCGCGCAATCTGGTTGCGCCGGAGGCATTGAAATAACGCAGGCCCACGAAGCGCATCCCGTAGGCACGGTCGAAGTCTTCCAGAATGCGCTCCATGAAGAACTTCGTCCAGCCGTATGGGTTGTGGGGATTCTGGGGGTGGTCCTCATCCATGGGAATGCGCACGGGTTCGCCATAGGTGGCGCAGGTAGAGGAAAACACCACGTGCTTCACCCCGGCTTCCCGCAAGGCGTTCATCAGCGCCAGGCCCTCGCCCACGTTGTTGGCGTAGAACCTTCCGGGATCCGTGACGGAAACGCCCACGTTGGTGTGAGCGGCGAAGTGGATGCAGGCCTGCACTTCATGCTTCCGCACGATGGAGGTCACCAGTCCGGTATCGCCGATGCTGCCTTCGTACAGATCGGCATCGCCGTGGATGGCGTCGCGATGCCCCTCCACAAAGTTATCCAGCACCACCACCGGCTCTCCGCGCTCCAAAAGCAAATCAACGGTGGCGCTGCCGATATAACCGGCTCCGCCGGTAACTAGGATGGACATGGCTGTTCAGGCATCAGCATAGCATCGCCCGCGTACGGCAGTTGGCGCGCGGGAAAGTCCATTCACGAGGGATTACAGCTCAATGCCGATGGAGCGCATCAGCTCCAGGGCATTGCTGCGGGTTACCACGCCGTCGCGCATGCGGTAATCGAAGCGCATCCGACCGTCAACAATCTGGTCTTCAAAGTGGACGTTGCGCGCGCTCTTGCCCAAAGCGTCGTCGATCTGGGTAAGCGCCAGATCGTGGGTGGTCACCAGCCCGAGGGCGCCGCGCTGCACCAACGAGCGCAGAATGGCCTGAGCGCCAATACGGCGGTCGTGGGAGTTCGTTCCGCTAAAGATCTCGTCCAGCAGAAACAAGGCAGGCGGCTGCATCAGAGCCAGGTCCAGGATGTCGCGGATACGGCGAATTTCAGCGTAGAAGCGCGACTCACCCTCCAGCAGGTTGTCCGACACGCGGATGCTGGCTCCTAACTGGAAAGGGCTGAGGACGAACTTCGCCGCACGCACCGGGGCGCCCGCTTTCGCCAGCACCAGGTTCATCCCCACTGCCCGCAAGAGGGTGCTCTTGCCGGACATGTTGGATCCGCTAACGATCCACATGGGCTGCCCGGTGTCCAGCCGAACGCTGTTGCGCACAACCGCTGCTTCGTCAATCAGGGGATGACCCACCTGGTGCGCTTCCAGCAGGGCGGGGCCATCGTGGAATGTGGGCCAGGCATCGGTGGGATGCTCAAAGGCGTATCGAGCCAGGCTGCAGAGGGCTTCCAGCTCGCCCACCGCCTGTAGCCAGCGGGGCAGTTCCGGCCCATGGGTGGTGCGCCAACGCTCAATCGCCATCGCGCAGTTGGTGCTCCACAGCAGCATCGGAGCGAGAATGCCGAATGCCTGGTTCAGACGCGAATCCAGCAACTGGCTGAGGCGGCTGAGCTGGCGGATGCGCTCTCCGGGACTGGCTCCGCTGGCCTCCAGTTGCGTTCGCAACTGACGCAACAGGGAGGCCTCGAAGCGCTGTGCTTCGAAGCGCCGCAGCACCAGCGACAGCACCTCCAGGTCGCGGGCAGCAAAGCCGACATGCTCTAGCACCGGCAGCACGCGCGGACGCAGTCGCATGGCGAAAAGGGTTTGCAGCGTGATGGCGATGGCGAGGGTGGAAAAGGGAAGGCCCAGCAGGAAGCAGCCAATGGCGGAGCCGATCAAGAGCGCGGGCAGCACCTTGGACAGCGTCCGCTCCCATCCCGCGAAGGATCGCGCGGGAGCCGCCACCCAGGCCTTCAGCGCATGCGGATGCACGAGGGCACGGACGTCCGGACCCAGCATCGCCAAGTCTTCCCGCAGGGAATGGGCGCTGCAGAGCTCGCGCACGGCCTGCTGGCGGGCCAGCGAGTCGGCGGGCGAAGAGTGCTGCGTCAGCCACGCGGCAAGCTGGGTTTCGCCAGCGCTGGTGCGAGCGGAACACAGCAGCTCAAACAACGAACCGGGGCCGAACAGGTCAAGGTCATCCGCGTACAAATGGTGCGGATCGAGGAACTGCGCGCCAGCCACGCCCTTGCCCGCCCAGCGGTTCCGCAGGCGGTCCAGGCCATCGCTCCAGTATTGGGTGCGGCGACGCGCCTCCTCTACGCGACGCAGTTGGCGCTCGTGCATCACGATCGCAGCCACCAGCAGCAGCAGCGCCGCGGCCAGAAGGGCAAGGGACGCGCTGTAGTCACTCCACAGGGCGAATCCCGTCGCGCCCAGCAACAGCAGAAAGGCCAGCAGACGCGCGGTGGATAGCCGCTCCGCACGCGCCTCCATGAGAGCAGTCTGGTGCTGGCAGGCTTCCAGGCGCTGCTGGTAAACGGAAAGGGGTGAGGCGGTGGGGTTGGTGTCGGGCATGCGCGGCGACGAGAGGGGCGCCACTTCTTAGTGTACGTGCAGCCTGCATCGAGCCGCGTTCCCGACTGGTGGACTCGCATCCCGATTGCAGCCTTCCCGCTATGCTAGAAGCAGCATGATCACTGAAATCGAAGGCGTTCCGCTGCACTTGGCGCACCCCGATGAACTGGATGCCCGCTGGGTGGGACAGGACGAGCCGTTACGGCAGTTGTTGGCCGCCTGGATGGTGGTGGATCCTCTGGATGTGCCCATGAATCCCCGGCTTGTGGGCAAGCCCGGCGTGGGGAAGACTACCCTGGCGTATGCCGCAGCCAAACGGCTGGCGCGCGATGTCTACATCCTGCAGGCCACGGTGGATACGCGGCCGGAGGATCTGCTGGTGACCCCCGTCATTGAGGGCGAAGGGAAGCTACGCTACGTCGCGTCGCCCCTTGTTACAGCCATGCTGCGCGGCGCGGTCTGCATTCTGGACGAAGGCAACCGGATGAGCGAAAAAAGCTGGGCCAGTCTCGCCCCGCTGCTGGACAAGCGCCGCTATGTGGAATCCATTGTGGCCGGCATCAAGGTGAAGGCGCACCCCGATTTCCGCTTCGTCACCACCATGAACGATGACGCCTCCACCTTTGATCTGCCCGAGTACATCCACAGCCGACTCCAACCGCAGATTCTGATCGACTTCCCTGAGCGCGACGAGGAGTTGCTGATTTTGCGCGAGAACCTGCCCTTCGCCGATGAGCAGGTTCTCGAATACGTCACCGATTTCCTGCAACGCGCCCATCAGCATGATGAGCGCTATAGCGCCCGCGATGGCGTTAACATTGGCCGCTACACGATGAAGCTGCGCAAGGTCCACGACCAAGGGGCATCGCGCGAGTGGCTGGTGGAGCAGGCCATCCTGCACATCCTGGGCGATGAGGCGCTGCGCTACACGCTGCCCCTGCCCGATGCGTTTTAGACGCCCGAGCGCATCCCAAACCGCATCCGCCACCAGCCACTCTCCGCCCGCGCCAGGAGGGCTATTGCCCCTCCACCTTCGGATAGCGCACCACGGCGAAGTTGGTCAGCCGCAACTGCGCTTCCGTCGTCGTCGCCAGCCGTCCCTGGAACTGCACCTGAAACGCGCTTGGGGGCACGGTGAGCGTGCCTGTGGTCACCTGCAGCGGACTCACCGCACCATGGCTCTGCATGGCGAACTGCCGCGTGACATCACCAATCGACACCCTTGCCGTGCCGGTCGATGTACCATCGCCAGCGGCAAACGATCGCGTGAAAATCGACGTGCCGGCCCACAGAACCCGCACCTCGTAGGCATCTGGAACTGAGCCCGTGAGCGCCCAGTCAAACTGAATGTCCAACCGGTCCCCCGGAAACAGTAAGCTGCCCCCCAGCGTACAGGCGCCCAGATCCGCCAACGTCAAGCTGTTGGTGGCCGTCCCCGCCTTGCTACACAACACCTGCGGCAGCAGCCCGCTTCCAGTAAATGGCGATCCCGTCGTCTGCAGCGTTCGGTAATAGGCCACCAGCAGGTCCCCCTGCTGCGGAAAGGCCCCGGCTACAAACTGAATCGTTGACCCGGAGATGGCATAGTCCGCCCCCTGCCGCTGCAGAACGCCGTTACGAAACACCTGCAGGCTCTCCTGTGGAATGGGCGTGCCTGAAAGAGTGAATAACGGATTCGCGCCCGAAATCAACCCCTGCGGCACTTCGCCATCCACCGCAAAGCTCGCGCTGTCCCCGCACGGTACCGCGCTGCCGTCCACCCGCACGCAATCGGTGGGGGACCCGGAAATCGCCTCCAGCGCCCCATCCGGATTCACGAACACCGTGCGCGACGGAAAGAAGTTCGGACCCTTCACTGGCCGGTCCGCCAAGTCTTCTGATAAGTCAATGACGTCCTCCTGCGCAATCGGCAGCGCGACGCCCGTCCCTGTTCCCGGGTTTGCCGTAGGCGCCCGGTCCAGCCGCACACCGGCCACGCTTAGCGTGCTTCCGGAAAGCGGAACGTCCCAGAACTCCGTGTATCGCACCCGTCCATGACTGAAGTAGCGTACCCGATAGAAGGCCGTGTACCCCAAGCCCACCGTCGGAGCCAGCGTCACGTCCAGCGCGCCGTTCACGACACGCACCAATTTCGATTGCGGCGCAATCGGCGCCTTGGGCGTCACAAAGCTCTGCCACTCAAACTGGATGTAGCCGTCGAACCGTTCGCCCCCCGCCAAGTACACCGTGTCTACAATCCGCGTCTGGTCCGGCTGCGCCCACAACCCTAACGACACCAGCGCCATTAGTGCCAGCAGCGCCATGTTCCTCAACGCCGTTTGCCCCGCCCGTCCGGCCGCCCGGCCCAGGCTTTCGTGATTAGCCATCATCGTGCTCTCCGTATCCTCGGGCGCCTCGCTCCGTCGCTACAGGCCTGGCCGGGCCAGTCGGCGGCGCGGTGCGGGCGCGGTGAAAATCCAAATCACCCGGAATATACCCGCGCCGCGATGTTTCCACCTGGAAACCTTTCCCTCCTTTCCGGCTAAGCTACTGATTCCGCGTAGCGAATTTTTCTGCGATATTGTGTGATTAGCCCCCGGCGTCACACCCGCCCGGACGCAATTTCCCTTCATGCGGCGGATCCGGTTCACCCTCAGCTACGATGGCAGCGCTTACTCGGGCTGGCAGGTCCAGCCCGGCCTCAGCACCGTTCAAGGGATTCTGGAAGCCGCCCTGTCCCGCATCGAGGGCCACCCGGTCAAGGTCCACGGTTCCGGTCGCACCGACGCTGGAGTGCATGCCCTCGCTCAGGTGGCTGCCTGTGACCTCTACAACCCCATCCCGCCCGCGAATCTCCAGCGCGCCCTCAACCGGCTGCTGCCACCCGACATCCGCGTGATAGCCCTCACCGAGGCCAATCTCCAATTCCATCCCCGCCACCACGCCCTCGCCAAGACCTACCGCTACCGCATCCACCGGCAGCCCGTATGTCCGCCCTTTGATCGTCTGTACGTCTGGCAGCACCCTTTCCCCCTGGACGAAGCACGCATGGCCTTGGCGGCGGCACTCTTTGAAGGCACCCACGATTTCCGCGCCTTCACCGCAACGGACGACCGCTACACCCCGGACACCGACATGCGCCGCACGGTCTTCCGCTCTCACCTCTTCCGCGACGGAGACCTGCTGATCTATGAAGTTCGAGGCAGTGGCTTCCTGAAGCACATGGTCCGCAACCTCGCCGGCGCGCTGATTGAGCTAGGCTGCGGCAACCTCACCGAAGCCGATCTGAAGCAAATGCAACAGACGGGCATCCGGCACAAGGGCATCCGCACCCTCCCCCCGCAAGGTCTCTTCCTGGTTAGCGTGGAGTACGCCCCAGAGCCGTAACCGTCGCCACGATTCCCAGCGCTCAATCCCCTTGCTTCGCCCTGTCCGGCTTTGCTGCGCCCTGTCCGGCTTTGCTGCGCCCTGTCCGGCTTTGCTGCGCTCTGTCCGGCTTTGCTGCGCTCTGTCCGGCTTACCTCCTCGGCCGTCCGCCCCGCCTCCATCTGTCTCAACGCTCGGTGCATCTGCTCCGCGCTGTACCGGCTCTTCTTCATCGCCGCTCCCTCCCTTTCCTCAACTTTTCAAGTTTTGGCTGGTTGAGATTTGGGGAGCAGGTCACATCACCTATGCACCTGATCTCACGCTGGCGCTGACGACTTGGTCAACTGGTT
>JALOKO010000546.1 GCA_025456495.1 Bryobacterales bacterium
TCGCCAGCGCCCTGCTGCTTCAACTGGCTTTCCATGTTGGACAACATGCCGCCCGGAATTTGGCTTTGGAAGATACCGGTTTCGACGCCGGTGAACGCAGTGAGGAACTCCTTGTAGCGTGGGCGGACCTTCAGGAAGTGGTCGTTGGCCCGGTTCACGCATTCCATGTCCAGGCGGGTGCGATAGCCGGTTCCTTCCAGCATCTCCACCAGTGCCTCAGTGGGGTTATGGCCAGAGCCCAGGCTGAGGGCGCTCAACGAGGTGTCCACGATATCCGCGCCCGCCTCGATGGCCTTCATCAGGCTTACCAGGGTAACTCCCGTCGTGGCATGTACGTGGACATGCACCAGCATCTGATTTCCACAGGCTCGCTTGATGCCCTGCACCAGATCATAGGCTGGCTGCGGCTTCAGCAAAGCGGCCATGTCCTTCACGCAAATGGAGTCAGCACCAAGCTGCGCAAGCTCCTCGGCAAGACGGACAAAATCCTCAATGGTGTGCTCCGGGCTGATGGTGTAGCAAATGGCCGCCTGGGCGTGTTTGCCAGTGCGCTTCACCGCGCGCAGGGCGGTGGCCATGTTTCTTACGTCGTTCAACGCGTCAAACACCCGGAAGACATCCATCCCGTTCTCGGCGCATTTCTCGACAAAGCGCGACACCACGCCGTCCTCGTAATGCCGGTAGCCCAGCAGATTCTGGCCACGCAGCAGCATCTGCAGACGGCTCTTGGGGAGGATCTTCCGGAAGGTCCGCAGACGCTCCCACGGATCCTCATTCAGGTAGCGGATACAGGAGTCGTATGTCGCTCCTCCCCAGCATTCCAGGCTCCAATAGCCGGCGTCGTCCAGGTCAGCGCAGGCCGGCGCCAGATCTTCAATGCCAACCCGTGTGGCCAAAAGGCTCTGATGCGCGTCGCGCAGAATGACGTCGGTTACTTCCACCAAGCGTTCCACATGCACCTCACTATGCTTCCAACGAAAACCGCATTTCGGATACGGTCATCTGGTTAAAAGAATATAGTATCGCGGCTTCCACCAAAGGACAATGCAGGGCCCTGGACTGTTGCGGTCCGGGCCAAGGTTTCAGCGCCTTAAGGCTTCTCGATGACGGTGTACATCACCACCAGTTGGCCGCTGGCGTCCTGATTTCCAATGACGGAGATGGTCCGTTTCCCTTGATCCTGGGAGGCCTGCAGCACAACGGATCCGCCGTCGCCGGTCTTGGTGATGGATCGGCTGTTCACCGTCAGCCCGTTAGCGCGGGCTGCGGTTTCAAACCAATTGGCAAAGGCCTCCGGGTTGAGCGGGGAATTCAACTTACCGCCATAAATCTCAGTGCCATCGCTGGAGAGGCGCTGGCGGCTGGTGAACTCCCCTTCGGGCACGGGCGCCCAGCCGGGGAGGTCGTCCGCCGAACCTGCGCCGATGCTCATCACCTGCCGGCCGTCGCCCGTCTCCACCCGCAGTGAGCCTTGCTCCCCCTCGCCCTGCACCTGGACGTTGTACTCTTCGCCCTTTTCATCCGTAAATCGGATGCGCCCTTGCTTCAACTCATCCAGCGTGACGGAGATCGTCTTCCCGGTAGATTTCTCGCGAATGGTGATGCGCTGGGTGGCCTCATCGGCCTCCACCAGTTCGATCTCAGGGTTCAGCGCCGTGATGAGTTTCGCGGCGGCGAATGCGGGGCGCTGCTCCATGTCTTCCGTGTTCAGGCCGGTGGTTTCCTGGAACTGCTTGAAGCCAAAGTAGCCCAGGGCCGCAATGGCAATGCCGCCCAGCAGGACAATCCCCAGGCATCCGCCCAGCACCCACAACCAGACGCCACCCGATTTCTTGCCGGGAGGCAACCCCGGCTGGCCCATGGGTGCTTGCGGCGGTTGCTGGCCCCACTGCGGGTTCGGTTGACGGGTAAAGTCGCCGCCCTGAGGCGGAAGATTGGAAGGGGTGCTCACTGGTCCTCCTTGGCGCGTTCGCTCTACCGAAGTATAGGGCAAAACCGGGGGGCTGTCGCCCGAGATGGGAGCGATGTTGCAGGTGTTGCCATCTCAGGGGTTGTGCGGGAATTTCCCTGGCTGGGCGCAACCATCGTGCTGGATGATGGGCGCATCGGCCGCGGGGGGGGCGCCGGAAAAGTGACGGCCATGGTTGCGTCGTGGATCAGTCGCTCGATAGGCTTTTGGATACCTGCATCCGCTTGGATGGGGAACAGGCGGATAGGCGCGGAGTTGGGCAGCTTCCGAGTGAGCGCCCATCACGCGCGGAAGGTATGGGGGGGTAGGAACGGGATGAATCGCAGGAACCTGTTGCAGTCAGCCGCGGGGATTGCCGTGGCGCCGGCGTTTCTGAAGGGCCAGCGCGGGGGCAGTAGCAAGCCCAACATCCTGTTCATCATGGATGACCAGCACCGTGGGGACTGTACGCGGGCCGATGGCAACACGGCCATCCACACGCCCAACATGGATCGCATCGGCAACGAGGGTGTCCGCTTTCGCCGCGCCTACACCAGCATGCCCACCTGCACCCCGGCGCGCAGTGCCCTGCTGACGGGCCTTTCCCCGTGGAACCACGGGATGTTGCACATGGTGTCGATGGGTGAGCAGTATCCCTTCACCAAGCCGCGCGCTCTCCGGGACGCGGGCTACTACACGATGGGCATCGGCAAGATGCACTATCATCCTCAGCGCAATCTGCATGGGTTTCATCAGGTGCTGCTGGATGAATCTGGTCGCGCGTACCACCCGGAGTACCGCAGCGACTACCGATCATGGTTCTTCAGCCAGGCGCCCCACTTGAACCCGGACGCGACGGGTATTGGTTGGAACGATTATCCCGCCCGGCAG
>JALOKO010000079.1 GCA_025456495.1 Bryobacterales bacterium
TGGGACAGCGCTCCAACATGGTGCATTTCTACGACGTGGAGGATTCCGCCACCGTTCTGGTTGAGTATGCGTGCGGGCTGCGGGGCATTGTGGATGTACGCTGGCACAGCCGCGTCGCGCGTGACCAATTCCGCATTGTGGGCACCGAGGGGGAGATGGTGCTGACCCCCCTGAACGGACCAGATCTGGTTTACCCGGGAGGCAAGGAATTGTTGCCCACCCACCCCAACGTCCATTTTCCCTGCGTGGCGAATTTCACTGCCGCGGCTTTGGATGGCGCGCCGCTGTTGGCCTCCGGCGAAAGCTCGTTGCCCACGGATTGGGTGACTGAGCAGGTGATGCGCCTGGGGCCTCCGGCGGCGTTCACTCCCCCGTTGGAACCAGGACCTTTCCGGGAAGGGCAGCGCTAAGGTGGCCTTTTTCGATTTCATTGAGACGCTGATGCGGGGCGGCGCAGGTTCCCCGCTGACGGATGCCTCCAATACAGAGAGCGTGCGCAAAATCGCCATTCTCCTGCAGCAGCTTCCGCCGGATCGTTCCCGCTTCCTGGCCGCGTTCGCCTACCTGATGGCGCGGGTGGCGCATGCCGACTTTCACGTCAGCGATGAGGAACTGCGGCGGATGGCCGACATCTTGCGGGATAGGGGCGGGCTGCCTGCTGATCAGGCCGAGGCGGTGGCGGAAATGGCCCGCCATCAGACGGTACATGAGGGATCCACGGAGGATTTCCTGGTTACCCGCGCGTTTCGCCGGATTGCCAGCCGGGACGAACTGCTGCAGTTGTTGGATTGCCTGTTCGCCGTCGCCGCCGCGCACCACTCAATCTCCGTGGTGGAAGACAACGCGATCCGTCAGATTGCCAGCGAGCTGAACCTGGAACACCGCGAGTTCATTGCAGTGCGTTCGCGTTACCGCGATCGCCTGGCGGTGTTTCAGTTGGACTCTCCGCCTCTGCAGTAGACCCCTTCGCCCCGGTAGAGCAGCTTGTTGGCCAAGTGGAAGACGCAATAGACGCCTGCATGGAGGGCGAGTCTGGTATGGCAGAGTTTGGCTTGCGCGAGACTGATATGCGTGGGTTTGACATGCGCGAGGCAGAGGAACACCTGAAGCGCAGCGGGCGTCGCATGGCGCAGTTGGTTGAGAGCGTAGGTCCCTGCCAGTTGCAGTTCACGCCACCCACCTTTGAGAGCCTTGCCCGCAGCATCGTCTATCAGCAGATCAGCATTCGCGCCGCCCGCAGCATCTATCAGCGGGTGACGGAGCTTTGTGCGCCACGGCAGGTTCTGGAGCCGGATCAGGTGGTTGCGGCCAGCGTGGAACGCTTGCGCGGCTGTGGGCTGTCGTCGCAAAAGGTGGCGTACATTCAGGACCTGGCACGCCATACGCTGGATGGCCGCTTGCGCTTCACGCAACTACCCCAATTGACCGATGAACAGGTGATCGCCACACTTACCCAGGTGAAGGGAATCGGCGTCTGGACGGCACAGATGTTCCTGATCTTCGCCCTGCAGCGCCCGGACATCCTTCCTACCGGTGACCTTGGGGTACGCAACGCTGTGAAGAAGCTGTACCGCCTGAACGAAGCGCCCACCCCGGCGGCGGTGGAGCTACGGGGCCGGAAGTGGCGCCCATATGCCTCAGTGGCCTCCTGGTACCTCTGGCGGAGCATTGACCCGTCGGGACCCTTCTAGCGGCGACGGGCAAACCGGGGTGCTTCCCAATCGCCACACCTTTAGCCGTCAGGGCAGCCGGGGAGCGTAGTAGCCCTTTCGCGCCCGCACCTGCAGATTCTTGCGATTTTGCAGCCGCAGGTCAATCTTCTGGTAGCTGCCATCCGTCTTCAGCGGTTCCGGGCGGTAGTAGAGGTTGTACTGGTGGCGCAGTTCGTTGGCAATGTTCTTGAAGGATTGCTCAAGATCCTCCACCTTGAACGGGAAGAAGCTCAAGCCGCCGGTTTCCTCCGCCAGGTAACGCAGCACTTTGTCGCCGGTGGTGGCGCGTCTGCTGATGTTGGTGGAGATGGTATAGATCACCACGTCCGTCTTCTGGGCCAGTTCCAGGGCCTGGTCTCGGGTCCGGATGCTCTGGGTGTCCTCACCATCGGAGAGAATCACCATCGCGCGGCGGAACTTGTACAGCGGCTGGTCTTTGCCCAGGCGATCCCGGCACGTATAGTAGATGGCGTCGTAGAGCGCCGTGCCACCACCGGGACGCATCTCACGCAGCGCGGTGGATAGCGTTTCCAGATTGTCGCTGAGTTCGGTCTGGATCTCCGGGATGGAATCGAAACCGACGACGATGGCGCGATCCTGTCCCGGACGGAGCGCCTCATTCAGGAACCCGATGGCAGCTTCCTGCTCAAATCGAAATCGCTCGCGGATGCTATTGCTGGTGTCCACCAGGATGGCGATGCGCAGGGGAAGATCAGTTTCCGCGGTGAACTCCAACACCTCTTGCGGCTTCTTGTTTTCGAAGACCTGAAAGTCGTCTCGGGAGAGGTCTGTGACAAAGCGCCCCCGCTTGTCGCTGACGCTGAACAGGACGTTGACGCGCGTCACGTCGAACGTAATGGGGGCATCCACTTCCTGCTGCGCGGCGGGGGATGGTCCCGGCGCGGAGGGCGCGGCCTGTTGGGCGGGCAGCGCAGTGGCCAGCACGAAACCCAAGGTCCCGCAAGCGATGAGCAAGATGATTCCGGCGCCTAACTTCATGGTGGTTTCCGTTGCCCTTATTCTACCGAAAGACAGAGGCCAATCCCTTGGGGCTTGGCAGGGCGCGGCACGGCGAGGGCTTGGTTGGGCAGGGCGAGGGCCTGGTTGGGCGGGGCGAGGGCGGAATCAGGCGCGGGAAGCCCCGTTCGTTTTTAACTCACCACGTTCACCTCCGCTACGCTTGCGCGGAGCAATATTGGATTGCCGCTGCAGCTTGTCAGGAATCCGCGCCCACCTTCGGGCTGGCGTCGGCCTTCGCCGCAGTGGGGTTGCTTGCGGGGTTGCCGAAGGATTCGCCTTCAGGTTCGTCCGGGGTGCTGGTGGCGGCGTTGGAGCCATTGGCGTCCACCTCCGCGTGAGGCCTTCGGTGGCTCACCGGGTGAAATTCGGCTGACCGGTAGCCGGTAAGCATAGCCTCGTAATTGGCGGCGATGGTCTCGCCTGTGCTCGCCAGGTAGACGTGACCCACCAGGAACATCGAAAGCAGGAATCCCAAGGCGGAGTGCAGCAACGCCGCCGGCAGCACTCCTGGCATGTTCCAGATCTGGCGGGGCGCTAACTCAGGGAACAGCAGCAGTAGGCCGGTGACGATCACCACCGGCGTTGCCACGTACATGATGCCCAGGTAGGTGAGCTTTTGGATGGGATTAAACTTCTGAGGGTCACGGGGGTCGTGCGGGTGGGGGTCACCGCGGAAGATTCCCACCAGGTAGTACAGCAACTGACGCCATAGACCTTCGGTTAACTCCCGTCGCGCGGGGATGTAGTGCTTCCCATTGGGCGTAAACCGGTTGCCCAGTAGAAACACCAGATAAGCGATTGCCAACGCCAGTCCAGTGAAGTTGTGGACGATGCGGGCTGTCTGGAATGGCAAAATCGTGTTGGTTGGCGAGGCGTAGTGCAAGGCCAAGCCGCTGACAATGAGCGCCAGGAAGAACAGCGCATTTGTCCAATGCCAAAGCCGCAACCAGAGCGGGTAATGCGCCACCGGCATGCTCATGACCGTTTCCCCCTTCGTCCGGCAACGAATCGCCCCAGCGCATGCAGGAAGATACCAGCAAAGGTGATGGCCGCCAGGGCGATGCTTGCCGCGTCCAGATACCGGTTCCGCGTCATTCCCACGACGTAGGCGTCATTCAGGACGACGCTGTTCAGGAATCCGGCTGTCTGCCGTTCCTCCTTTACGCGGTGGATATAGAGTTGGGTCAGCAATCGAGATTCCTGCGAATGGCACTCGACGCAGTTCCTGACGGCCTGGGCCTTCGGCAGGATCTTGTGGGAGACCATGCGCTGGTTTGGCGCGGTGTGACAGTCCAGGCAGCGCACCGTGCGCCAGTGCAGTTCCCGGTTGGGCAGGAACGCGTGGATGGTCTCCAAGGCCGGCTTTGTCACTCCAAAGCGAAGCTGCATCTGCTGCTGGTCACGATGACATTCGATGCAGAGGGAGTTGGAGTACTCCACCGTCAGCGGGATGCTGCGGGTATCGCGCGAAGGTTGGAACGTATGGGGATCGTGGCAGGAAAAGCAGGTGAAGGCGTCCCCTTGGGCCGTCTTGTGGATACTGGCGTCAAACTCTTCCTTGATCTCCGGAAAGCCCCAATGTTCATATTTGGCGCCGCGATGGCAACTGCTGCATTGTGGCTTCTTGCGCTGAAGCACCTTCTCAGTATGGGGAAACTGGGAAAAGCCGTAGTGGCAGAAGATACAGGACTTGTCTCCATGCGCGGAGGCTGAGAAGCGCGCCGCGTCCACCGGGGCAGCGCGAATGCGCGCGACGACTTCTGCGTTTCCGGTGGGTTGCGTACCATGGCAGCCCAGGCAGTAGACCACCGTCTCACCTTCCATCGCGTCGGATTGTGATGCGGGCGCAGGGTTTTGCTGCCCAGGCAATCCTGCACCGAACCAGACAAACAGCCACCCCAGCAGCAACCTGATCCCGATTGCTCGCCCTCGCTGATGCTGCGTGACGCTCATTGGTTTCGGTCTCCCTTGCGGGCGGCGCGGCGCTGCCCTGCCGGATGATGGCGCCGTCATACGGGACGGCTGTGTCCGCATTTATATCAGATTTGTTGTTCCGAAAGAGCAAGGGGTGGTAGGACACCTGGTGGGACATGCAGGGTGCCGGGAAATTCTGGAGCAGCGGCAAGGCGAACCGCCGCACACGGATAGGCGCCGGGTTCCGCAACTAGCTGAACAAGCTCTCCTGGCCCGGTGTGGCGCCCCAACCGCCCCTGGGCTTAATGTGGAAATACTCGAAGCCTCGCAGTGTGCCCACCCTGCCGCGCGGCGTGCGGTCAATGAAACCCAACTGCATCAGGTAGGGCTCGTACACTTCCTCAATGGTGGACGCATCCTCGTCAATCGATGCGGCGATCGTGTTCAAGCCCACCGGACCGCCGTTGTACTTTTCCAGGATCGTCATCATGATTTTCTGGTCTACTTCGTCCAGCCCATAGCGGTCCACTTCCAGCAAGTCCAACGCCTTTGCCGCCACCTCCTGCGTGACATCGCCGTTGGCGCGCACCTGGGCGTAGTCACGGACACGCCGAAGGAGGCGATTGGCAATGCGCGGTGTTCCGCGACTGCGACGCGCCACTTCGGCTGCGCCTTCCCGCTCAATGGTCACGTTCAGCAGGCGGGCGGAGCGCTCCACGATGCCGGTCAATTCCGGAACATCGTACGGATTCAGCCGCAGAACGATGCCGAAGCGCGTCCGCAACGGACCGCTCAGCAGACCTTGCCGGGTAGTTGCGCCGATGCAGGTAAACCTCGGGATGGGGAGGGTGTGCGTACGGGCTGCAACTCCGGTGCCGATGAGAATGTCGACATGAAAGTCCTCCAGGGCGCTGTACAGCATCTCCTCGATGTCTGGCAGCAGGCGGTGGATCTCATCGACGAAAAATACCTGACTTTGGCGCACGTTGCTCAGGACGCCGGTGAGGTCGAGCTTTTTCTGCAAAATGGGACCCGCCGTCTGGTCGAAGGCTACGCCCAGTTCGTTTGCGATGACGGTGGCAAGCGTCGTCTTGCCCAAGCCCGGTGGGCCATACAGCAGAACATGATCCAGGGCCTCTCCCCGCTGCCGCGCCGCTTCGATGGCGATGCTGAGGATTTCTTTCACCTTGGTCTGGCCAGTAAAGTCAGCCAGTTGACGCGGACGAAGGCTCGTCTCCAGTTGTAGATCGTCGTCGTCAGCGGCCGCTGAGACCAGCCGGGAATTGCTCATGCGTACCACCTTACAAGGTTCATGGCCTGCGTGTCCGCCGCGGTTGGCCTACCGCATTGTGGGTTTAGCGAACCAGTTCCAGGGCTTTGCGGAACAGCCGTTCAAAGTCGCCTCCGCCGACGGCGTCCCTCGCCTTCAGCAGCGCGGCTTCCGCGGCCGGCCGCGCGCAACCCAGGTTCAATAACGCCGATAGGACATCCTCTTCCACCGGCTGCAGAGAAGCAGGTGCGGCTGAGCCAGAGGGGGCTGTGGCGGCGATGCCCCACTTCTGGAATTTGTCCTTCAACTCCAGGACGATACGCTCGGCGGTCTTCTTCCCAACTCCTGGAATCCGCACCAGGCGGGCTGCATCGCCGCCCAACACCGACGCCGCGAGGTCAATGACACCAATCCCGCTGAGGATGGTCACCGCCAGTTTTGGGCCGATCCCGCTCACCGTGATGAGCTGCTCAAACATTTGCTTCTCATCCGTGGTGGCAAAGCCAAACAATTGGATGGCGTCTTCCCGCACCGCTGTATAGACGTGGACCTTGGCCTCTGCACCGGTCTCCGGCATGGAGGTGTAGGTGGACACAGGAATCGTGAGCGCGTATCCCACCCCACCACAGGCAATCACTGCCCCGTTGGGGTGCTTTTCCAAAAGTTCGCCTCGAAGATGCGCAATCATGGCTGGGGTCCTTGCGTCCGGAGTTCGGCCGGGCGAACCTTCATTGTATGGCTCGCCGTAGGTTCTTTGTCGACGAAGTGCATGCACAACAAGCCGTACTCACGGGCGAGGAGGCGCAGCATCTGCGTCAGGTGCTCCGTGCTGAGCACGGGCAGCGCTACGAATTATCCGATGGGAACAAGGTTCTGCTGGGTGAAATTGTTCACTTACGTAAGGATACGGTTATTTTCCGAGTTGTGGAGGAGATTCCGCAGGAACCGGATCTGTTGGACTTGACGCTGGGCACGGCACTGATCAAGTTTGATCGTTTTGAACTACTGGTGGAAAAGGCAACAGAATTGGGGGTGAGCCGCATCGTGCCCTTCCCTGCGATTCGCAGTGAGCGCGGACTGGAGAAGGCGGTGGAGAAGCGTCGTGATCGCTGGCAGCGGATCGCCCTGGAAGCCGCCAAACAGTGTCATCGGGTCGCCCCCCCGGATGTGGGCCCGCTACAACGGTTTGAAGGCCTCCTCAAACCGGACGAGGGCTTTTGTTTTCTTCTGGATGAGAGCGGAGGGCAAGTGCTGCTGGACGGTCTGCCGGTAGTCGGAGAGCGCAAGCCGGGGCAGCGCGTGACGTTGCTTGTGGGTCCCGAGGGCGGCTGGGATCCACGCGAGCGGGAGAGCGCCCAAGCAGCGGGCTTCCTTTCTGTATCTTTGGGGCGCAGAATTCTGCGAACGGAGACGGCGGCCGCGGCAGCTGTCTCCGCAATCCAACTGGCTTGGGAGCAAGCAGCGGCCTCACCGGTTGAGACTATTGCTTTGTAAGCAAGGGCCTAACTGCGTCGAACACGTTTTGGGCAACGATGCGGTTTCCGGCCGGACGGGCATGGATGCCATCCTCCTGCATCAGGTTTTCCGTCTCGGCGTTGAGGGCAACCCCCTCCAAGAGAAAGGGAAGCAGGGGCAGTTTGTACAGGCTGGCCAGTTGGACGTAAATCTGCTCGAAGTCGCGAATGTAGTCTGGCCCATAGTTCCTGGGCAGCGTGATGCCCGCGATGAGGACCTCCACCCTCTCTTTGCGTAACCCGCTGATGATGGCATCGAGGTTGTCCCGGGTCTGCTTGAGGGTAAGGCCCCGCAGTCCATCGTTACCGCCCAGTTCCAGCACGACCACGGCGGGCTTCATTGCAAGGACATTGGGCAAGCGCGACAGGCCACCCGCGGTGGTGTCGCCACTGATGCCGGCGTTCACAACGCGGTACCGGTATCCAGCTGCATCCAACTGGCTTTGCAGATAGGCGGGGTAGCTGTAGACAAGGTCAACGCCGTAGCCCGCAGTTAGGCTGTTTCCGAATGCAACAAGAACCGGTCGGCCGTCGTCTTCAGTAATGAGCGTGGCGCCTGGCTCTACTTTCGCCTCCTGCTCCTCGGGTTGAGCGGGTGTCACGCTCGCATCCGCTGGCCGCGTGGGAACCGCCGCTTCTTTTCCACAGCCACTTCCCAGAAGCAACATCAGTAGACTGAGAGCTAGGGTTAACGGGAGATGTCCGTGTCGGCACGGCATCGCGGCGCGAAGAGAGGAAAGTCGGAACACCATGGCGGATTCTCCAGAGACAACGATGGAACGCCACCCCAACATTGAGGTGGAGGAAGTCACTAAAACCATCGTAAACGGCGGACACCGGGTTGAGATCCTAAAGGGCATTTCTTTTCATGTCCCGCGTGGGCAGTTTGTAGCTTTGATGGGGGCTTCCGGAAGTGGAAAGAGTACGCTGCTGGGACTGCTTGCCGGGCTGGATGCCGTCACTACGGGTCGGATCCTTCTGGACGGGGTGGACATTACCCGCTTGACCGAGGACGAATTGGCCTTGCTGCGTAGCCGTAAGGTTGGCTTTGTTTTTCAATCGTTTAACCTGATTCCTACGCTGACAGCCGAAGAGAACATCCTGCTTCCGTTCGAACTTTCGGGGGCGGCGGGAAACGGACGGGCCAAGGCGCGGACCCTTCTGGATGAGGTGGGACTAGGCCATCGCGGTCATCATTACCCGGTGCAGCTTTCCGGCGGGGAGCAGCAACGCGTGGCGCTGGCCCGCGCCTTCATCACCAGCCCCTCAATCCTCTTCGCCGACGAGCCAACCGGCAATCTGGATTCCACCAACGGCCAGCACATCCTGGAATTACTGATCCAAATCAATCGACGCCGGGGGACCACTCTGGTGATGGTGACCCATGATGCCGCCCTGGCAGGGTACGCCGACCGACGCATTGTCCTGCGCGACGGCGAGGTGATCGCCGATGAGATGCAGACTCCGATGGCGCTCGCGCTGGAGTCTGCGTGATGCAACAGAAAACTACGTCTGTCGATAGTCGAGAAGATGACGCGACACCAGGAAAGGGGAGCCTGCCCTGGGGGCTCGCTGCGCGCATTGCATGGCGGGAGTCACGTGCCTCGCTCTGGCGGTTTGGGTTTATCGTGGCAGCCGTTGCGGTGGGGGTGGCGGCCCTGGTGGGCGTGCGTGGATTCAGTTCCTTGTTTCAGGATGTCCTTTTGAAGGAAGCCCGCACCTTGATGGCCGCCGATCTCTCCGTGCGGGATTTCCGGCTACCCACGGAATCCCAATGGGCACTCGTCAACGAGCTTGAAGCGGCTGGCGTTCGCCATACCTGGGTAACCGAATCGGTGTCGATGCTTTCTGCAGGCATTGACTCCGTTCCTGTGTTGGTTTCGGTAAAGGCTGTGGATCCAACACGTTACCCGTTTTATGGGGACTTTCGCGCCTCCGTTCCCGGGTCACTTCGGGATCTCCTTGCAGCAGACACCGTCCTGGTGGCGCCTGATCTGCTGATTCGCTTCGATCTGCAACCGGGCGACGAGATCCGCCTGGGGTCTGCCCAGTTCCGTGTCGCGGGAGCGGTGGACAATGAACCGGATCGCATGACGGGCAGCTTGAACGCTGGCCCCCGGGTGTTGATGAGCAGATCCGCGTTAGACCGTACCGGACTGATTACCGAGGGAAGCCGCGCAGCCCAGCGCCTGTTGTTTCGATTTCCGCAGCCCGACAACGACACTCCTACAGTTGACGTACAATCGGTGCGCGATCGACTGAAGGAAGCCTTTCCGACGGCATTGATCGCGGATTTCCGACAAGTACATCCGGCCATCAGTCGCGGCTTGGAAAGCGCCACCACTTTCCTGAGTCTGGTGAGCCTGATCGCGCTGATTGTTGGATCGCTGGGGGTGGGGATGGCCATGCAGGCCCATCTGCAGCAGAAGTTGGATTCCATCGCCATCATGAAGGCGGTAGGTGCGCGGTCCTCGCAGATCTTGAAGATCTATGGAATTCAGACGTTGATGCTGGGGGGGGCCGGTGCACTGTGCGGAGTGGCTGCCGGTACCCTGGTGCAGCGCAGCTTTCCCCTGTTGCTGGAACGCTATTTCCCCATTGCCGCCAATATAGGCTGGGAGCCCCTATCCGCTCTGCAAGGGATTGCCGTGGGAATTCTCAGCACCCTGCTGTTTACCCTTCCCACCTTAATCGACATTCGTAGAATCAAGCCGAATCTCATTCTGCGACGCGAAGTTGCGGAGGCGCAGAAGGGGTGGCGTCATTGGGTTCGGGAATCTCGGGCGGCCGTTGTCACTGGCGCGGTTCTGGTGTTGGGAATTGGAGCCATTGCTTCGTGGCTGAGCAACTCGGTGCGGCTTGGCCTGTATTTTGTCGGCGCCATCTTGTTGAGCCTGTTGATTTTGAATGCAGCTGGTTGGCTCCTGTTGCGAGTCGTCCGATTTGCGCTGGAACGACCCACCTTGCGCGTACCGGCGACCCTACGCCATGGGCTGGGGAACATCTACAGACCCGGCAACCACGCACGCTCGGCCTTGGTTGCTTTGGGCGTGGGCGTCACCTTCACGCTCACCGTGTATCTGGTACAGGGTTCGATGTTGCAGAGCCTGGTGGCCAGCGCTCCGCCCACGCTACCGAACGTGTTTTTTGTGAATGTCCAACCTCACCAGCAGGAAGCGCTGTT
>JALOKO010000080.1 GCA_025456495.1 Bryobacterales bacterium
ACTGCTGCGCAGCCATTTGGGCGTCTAGTTGCGCCGCCCCTGCGGACTTCCGATGGAAGGACCCGCATTGCCCTTGTCGGCTCCCGATTCCGCTTACAATAACGGTGGGTGGACGCTGCCTATGAGGATGCGCCCCCGGAACTGAAATCAGGCGGGAACACCAGGTGCGATCTGCCGGATCGCTTGCCTGAGAAACCAATCGTATGGGACGCGGCGCTTTGCGGGGCTTGCTGGTGGTGATACTGCTGCTGGCCCTGATCGTTCTGGCAATTCCGGTGCTGGAGGCCCGCGACGCGCTATTGCAAGCGCGCGCCCAGGTGGCGATGGAGTGGCAGCAGGTACAGCAGGCCATGGATGGCCGCGCCGCCTCAGTAACCCGTTTGCTGGAGTTGCTGGAAGAACCCGATCATCGCCATCGGTTGTCCCGGTTCCCCCGGATTCGCCAGTCGCTGGCGGCAGCCGTGCAAGAGGTGACCAGCGCCACAGACTCTCCGTCCCTCGTGCAATCGAACGAACATTTGCAGGATTTGCTCCATCGCCTCCACGCGTCCACGGAATCCGCGCGCGCCAATGAGGATGCTGACCTGCAAAGGTTGCTGTCAGAGATTGTGGCTGCTGAGAACCGGATTCACCAGGAGCGCTCCCAATACAACGAAGCGGTTCAACTGTACAACGTGCGGTTAGCCTTGTTTCCGGCGAATCTCGCTGGAAGGCTGTTCGGAATGCGACGGCATGAGTTGTACCTGCCCACGGCCCTCCCGGTTGGCGAGCGTACAACCTCGATCCGTCCACCTCAATGACGACATGGATGACAATCGCCATGAGCCGGCAGGATGGCATGGGCAAACCCGATGCGAAGCGATGGCCCAAATGGAAACACGCGCGGCCAGGCGATGCGGTAAGTGCCAGGCGATGCGGTAAGTGCCAGGCGATGCGGTAAGTGCCAGGCGATGTGGTAAGTGCAGGGCTATGCTAAAGAGACTGTGCGTCTTCGGAACCGAATCTCGCTGGCGGGAATCCTGAGTCTGCTGCTGCCTTTGCTGGCCTCTGCTCAACCTATCCCCGCGCCTGGGGATGCGCCAGCCGCCATCCACTACGCTGAAACGCACCAGGTGGATTTGCCCTCCGGAGATCCGCGGCGTTTGCGTCTGCCGCTACTCAGGGCCGGCACTGTGCTGGAACTCAGCGTGCGGGCCGGCACTGAGACAGACGCTGACTCACTGGAATGGGTACAAATGGAGCTGTTGCGCGACGACCAACTGCCGCAAACCGGGGACAGTGGACGCCCGCGTCGTGGTGTCCTGCAGCCGGTGCTGCGGATAGCGGGTACCGGGAAAACGCCCGTTCGATTCCGCGTCCCTTGGGACGGGAATTACCTGGTGGTGCTGCGGCAAAGCCACCCCAAGGGGCAGCCGGTTGCGCTGGAGGTTGACGTCCGCCTCAGGCGCACGCCGGAGACGCCGACAGAGCCGTTCGTCTTGAGCAGTTCCACGCGGCGCGCGGTGGCGATCTTTAGCGGCGGCTTGCTGTGGACAACGCTCTGGCTGTGCGGTGTCCCCATCATTCGGGCGTTTCGCTCGCGAAGTAGGCGCGCAGCGCCTCCCTGGTTTGGGTGATTTCCGCCATACCGTGCTCCGACGAAACGAACCCAGCCTCAAACTGCGATGGAGCCAGGTAAACGCCACGCTCCAACATCCAATGGTAGAGGCGCTTGAAGCGCTCTGTGTCGCAGGTCTTTGCTGAGGCGAAGTCCACCACCGGCTGCTCGGTCAGGAAGAAGGTGAACATGGATCCTACCCGGTTCACCGTCACCCCTGGAGGCGGATCCGCGGTAAGCGCCGCGCAGGCATCGTCCAATTGCTGGTAGATTTCCGGATGTGCTTTCAAATGGCGCAACGTGGCCAGGCCGGCCGAAACCGCCATCGGGTTGCCAGATAGCGTGCCCGCCTGATAGATGGGTCCGCTGGGGGATACGTAAGACATCACTTCCGCACTGCCGCCGTAAGCTGCAATCGGGAGCCCTCCACCAATCACCTTCCCGAAAGCAGTGAGGTCCGGGCGCACCCCGTACAAGGTCTGGGCGCCTCCGAAGGCCAGGCGGAAGCCGGTCATTACCTCGTCAAACAGCAGCATGGCGCCGTGCTGGGTACACAACTCCCGCAGACCCTCCAGAAATCCGGGCAAGGGAGGAACGCAGCCCATGTTTCCAGCCACCGGTTCCACGGCAACACAGGCAATTTGCCCAGGGTGCGTGCGAAAGGCCTCCTCCACCGGACCCAACTGGTTGAATGGAAGAGAGATGGTGGTTTCTGCGAAGCGCGCCGGAACGCCCGCGGAATCAGAAATCCCCAACGTCGCCAGGCCTGACCCGGCCTTCACCAACAAGGAATCCACGTGACCGTGATAGCAGCCCTCGAACTTGATGGTCAGGTCCCTTCCCGTGTAGCCGCGCGCTACCCGCAGGGCGCTCATGGCGGCTTCCGTCCCTGAATTCACCAGGCGCACCATCTCAACGCTGGGCACCGCGTCGACAATCTCCTGCGCCAGTTCGATTTCCCGTTCGGTGGGAGCGCCAAAGCTGGTGCCGATCTCCAGCACCTGCCGCAGGGCGTCCATCACCAGAGGCGGACGATGCCCCAGAATCAGCGGTCCCCAGCTACCGATGTAGTCGATGTAGCGATTCCCGTCCTCATCCACAAGGTAGCAGCCCTCGCCGTGATGAATGAATCGCGGGACGCCGCCCACACTGCGAAACGCGCGCACAGGTGAGTTCACACCCCCGGGAATCAACGATTGTGCGCGAGCGAAAAGAGCTTCGGAACGTGTGGTTGTCATGGCGATTCTTTCTGGTCAATGTTGGCCTATCTCGTGGATGCCAACCTAGGGGGTTGACGATGGCAAGGTTGTGCCGGAAACGGCCGCTGCGTCGGCGCCCAAGCCCTCCAGACGCGCGTAGCTGCTGCGCAGGTAGCGGGTAAGGGTGGCCAGAACCCGTGCATGTAAGCTTCCGCTTACGCGAGCACGCAACCCCGAATAGTCCTGCGCGCCGCTCACCAGATCCTGCAGCAGTTGGCGGATATGCCCGTTGTAGCGAGCCAGTTGAATCATTCGCCGTGGCGCCGTTCCCAATCCGGTATCGCCCAGGTAGAACACCCGAGCCAGCTTCGCGGCAATGGCGAGTTCGGCGGTGAAATCCTGTTGCAACGCCTGCTGGTAGGCAGTGGGAATTTCCGCCTGGGCAGCCCCCGAGGCATGTACGCTGAGACACTCCGCGGCCAGCTCACCGGATCGCATGGCGTAGTAGATCCCTTCTCCGGTAAGGGGATCCACCAAACCGGCGGCATCGCCCACGGCAAGCCAGCCGTCGCCCGCTACGCGATTGCGCGGCCAATCTTCGGGTTCTAGTGCGGGGATGAGGTGCGCATAGAAACGGCCCTCTTTCCATGGGATGCCGCGCTCATCCAGATAGCGCTCCAAGGCTGCCCGCATGGCCGACTGGTTGGCGCCCTTTCCGCAGATTCCAACAGAAACATGATTGCCACGGGGAAACACCCAGAGGTATCCCTGCAGCCACGAGTAAAACTGGATATCCAGTTGTGCGGTGCGCAATGGCAGGTAGTAGCCAATGGCGAGCATCGCGTTCTTGGATGTCCATTGCGCGCCATACTCGCGCAGGGGGTTTCTGGCTCCGGTTGCGGTGACGACGAAATCCGCGCACAGCGAGGCTCCTTTACGGTGCAGCAACCACCCGGTGGAAGTGCGCTCAAGGGCGCTGATGCGTAGGGCTTCCAACTGCGCACCGGCGGCAGCAGCACGGTCTAGCAGGAGTTGATTCAGGTCTTTGCGCGCATAGATGAGGACGGGATGCTGCAGTTGCAAGCGATACGGTTTGGCGTCGTCGGCACGCAACTGGCAATGGCAAACGGCGGCATGGGATGTGGGAACTTGCGCCAGGAAGGGATATCGCAAATAGGCCTTCTGGGTCACCCCGCCGCCACAGGGTTTCTCCCAAGCCATGTTCTCGTCCACAAGGGTGACCTGGAAACCGCGCCGGGCCAGCCCTTCCGCAGCCATGGCGCCTGCGGGACCCCCACCAACCACCGCCACAGATCGCATCGGATGTCCCTTATGGCTGGGCGGGCGAACCGCCAGGGGCAACGGGGGGATGCCCTGCGGGCAGCGGCGCAGTAGACGACCCGGGAACCTCGCCTTGGGGAGCCGCATGAGCGCCCGGCGCCTTTGGCTTCACCTTCCAACCATCGCCATCTCGTTCCAGGTCATAGGACATGGTCATGCCGCTTTCTGCGGGTTGGCCCTTGGGGGCGAAGAGCACCTCCGCCTGGCAGCGGTCTCCATCGAAGCGCACATTGCGCAAGGTGATGTCCAGATCTGTCAGCGCCAAATCGCCACGTGATTCGATGTGCGCGACCACGGCCGTGCGAACGGCGTCGTTCGTATTGATGTTTTTGCGTTGGCAACTCGCGCCAACCAGCACGAGCCCGATAAGGAGAAACAGAAAATGGGAGCGCTTCAGCACGCTCCCATTATAGTGCCTCTCCACCCGCGGCAGACGGATTCCGAAAGCCAGGATTCCGAACGCCAGAGCCTCAAGGGGCAAAAAGTCCGAAGGACTGCGGCGCGGCCTGGGCTACAGATTCATTGCAGCCAGCACGCCGCGCTGATAGGCGTAGGATTCGTTCATTCCCGGGTAGGGTTCGTCCGCCTTGATTTCGTACTCCAGGCCCACGTAGCGCTTGTAGCCCATCTTCGCCAGAGTCTGAAAGATCTTGGCCACGGGCATCGCGCCGCGCCCTACTTCAATGTCGGAACCCTTTACCATCAGGTCCTTCAGGTCCTTCATGTGGACATCCAGAATGCGACTACCACTCATCTCCAGCGCCTCGATGATGTCGATGCCGGTCCGCGTGGTGTGTCCCAGGTCAACGCACAGGCCCATCCGTGGGTCCATGTTCTTGATGTGCGGCAGCACGTCCTGGGGGCCGGGGAAGTGCTTATCCTCAGTGCCGTGGTTATGGATCGCCACCGCGATGTTGTATTCCTTCACGAATTTTTCAATCATGGGCAGGGTCTTCACCGTGGGCGCAATCACCATGAAGCCCATCCCCGCGTGCTTGGCGTACTCAAAGTAGGCCTTCATTTCAGCGGGGTCTTCCTTTTGCATGGTGACGGTGCCCCCGCCAATGATGGACAGCCCGGCCGCCTCATACTCCTTGCGCATCGCGGCGAGTTCGGTCGGGCTGGCCTCGTAGGGCATGTGAAAGCTCTTGACGCAGACCTTTTTCACGCCCAGTTGCTGGATCATCTTGATGGAGGTGGCGCGGTCAAACTTCCGCAGAGAGTAACTGGCGACAGAGAGCTCAAACTGGGGCTTGGCGCCACGAGAGGCCTGTGCGCCCGATGCCGCAGAAGGCGCCGCCAGCAATGCAGCGGCCGCCGTCGCACCGCCCAGGAAGTTCCTGCGATTCCATTTCGTCGATTCCATTGGATCCCTTTCCAGATGGCGCTCAGGGCCGATCATGCGGGGCCTCGCCATTGTAGGTACAGTATCAGAGTTCGCCAGGCGCTTGCGATCCGGGCCTGGTCGCGATAGGTTGACATCCATGCCTGGACCGCTGTGTATTCCCCCTTCGCGCCCGCGGTGCTCACGGCGCGGGTTTCTGCTTGCAAGCACGCTAGCGGCCAGCGCTCCTGACCGGAGCATCGCCCAGACCAGGACGCAGCGCCCTAACGTCGTGTTCATCATGACCGACGACCATGGAGCCTGGGCCAGCGGCGTCTACGGCTGCGCGGAGATGAAGACCCCGCACATCGATGCGCTGGCGCGCGACGGGATGCGCTTCACCCATGCGTTCGCGGCCACGCCGGTCTGCTCCCCAAGCCGCGTCACCTTCTTCACGGGAAAGCTGCCCTATGCCCATGGCGTGCAGGACTGGATCATCCCGAAGGAGTCCTTCGGCCCAGCAAGCAAACCCGTTCTTGCCGAACACGAATCCTTCACGGAGGTACTGGCCCGCAACGGCTATCACCTGGGCCTCAGCGGCAAATGGCACATGGGCGGGGATCAACACGCACAGGAAGGTTTCTCCTACTGGCGTACCGTTCCAGGTGGCGGCGGTCCCTACAAGGACGCCGAGTTCGTGGAAAACGGCAACGTGCGCGCGCTACCCGGGTTTAAGACGGATCACGTGGGCGATGGCGCCGTCGCCTTCCTGAAGCATCATCAGCTCACCCGTCCGCGCGATCCCTTTTTCCTGAACCTCAGCTTCTACGCGCCGCACACGCCATACAACTTCCAACCGGCGGAGTATCGCGAACCCTATAACACGTCCAGCTTTTCCTGCTTTCCGCGCGACGACCAGCACCCGAGGCAGAACCAGGGCCTTGCCGGGAATCATCGCAACGAAGAGAGTATGCGCGCCTATTCCGCGCTGGTTACGGGCCTGGACGCCAATATCGGCAAGGTGATGCGGCAGTTGCGGGAGATGGGCGCTGATGAGAACACACTGGTGATCTTCACTGCGGACCAGGGCTGGAACGCGGGCCATCATGGCTTGTGGGGCAAGGGCAACGGCACCATGCCGCGCAACCTGTACGAAGAATCCATTCGCATTCCCATGATCTGGCGACAGCCGGGGAAGATCGCCGCGGGCAGCAGGAATGACGCCATGGTATCCAGCTACGATTTCTTCCCCACGTTGCTGGAGCATCTGGAATTGGAAACCCGGCCGGATCGTGATCGTGTGGGAAGCAGTTACGCGCCGCTGCTACGCGGCGAGGAGATCCGCTGGCGAGACCGGATGGTTTTTGAATACGCCGAAACCCGGGGCATCCGCACCCGCACCCTGAAGCTGGTGCAACGGGCACGGCCCTGGCAAAGCGAACTCTACGACCTGGAAGCGGATCCTGGCGAGAAGCGCAACGTGATTCAGGACCCGCGCTACGCAACGGTTCGTCGCGACCTGTCACGCGAATTGGACGCCTACTTCGCCCAACGGGGAGCGCCGCCCATCGACGATTGGGAAACCTCATCCAAGCGCACCGTGACCTGGAACAAGACCATCTCTGACCGGTGAGAAGCACCCAACCCAAACGCCGACGGGCGGCCCCTTCCGTCTGTCGAAAGGGCCGCCCGTCATGGATTGACCTGGAGGGCGCGCTAGCCGTTCATCGCATTCAGGAACTCCGCATTGGTGCGGGTCTTGCCCAACTTATCCAACAGCAGTTCCATGCTCTCGACAGCCGATAGCGGATTTAGCACCTTGCGCAGAATCCAAACCCGATTCAGTTCCTCGCGTGGCATCAACAACTCTTCCTTGCGGGTGCCGCTCTTGTTGATGTCGATGGCGGGGAAGACGCGCTTATCCACCAGCTTGCGATCCAGGTGGATTTCCATGTTGCCGGTGCCCTTGAATTCTTCAAAGATCACGTCGTCCATGCGGCTGCCGGTATCGATGAGAGCCGTGGCAATGATGGTGAGGGAGCCGCCTTCCTCAATGTTGCGGGCGGCGCCGAAGAAGCGCTTTGGACGCTGCAGAGCGTTGGAATCCACACCGCCGGAGAGCACCTTGCCCGAGGGCGGCACGATGGTGTTGTAGGCGCGGGCCAAACGGGTAACCGAATCCAGCACAATCACCACGTCGCGCTTGTGTTCCACCAAACGCTTGGCCTTTTCGATGACCATCTCGGCCACCTGCACGTGACGAGTGGCGGGTTCGTCGAATGTGCTGCTGATGACCTCGCCGCGCACGGAGCGCTGCATGTCCGTGACTTCTTCCGGCCGTTCGTCAATCAGCAGAACAATAAGCGCCACCTCCGGATGGTTGGTGGTGATGGAATTGGCGATGCTCTGCAACAGCATCGTCTTGCCGGTGCGCGGCGGGGCGACAATCAGCCCGCGCTGCCCCTTGCCGATAGGGGTAAGCAGGTCCATAATCCGCCCGGAGTAATTGTCCTTGGCGGTCTCCAGACGCAGGCGCTCCTCTGGATACAGGGGCGTCAGGTTGTCGAAGAAGATCTTGTTGCGGGCTTCCTCAGGTGGCTCAAAATTGATCGCGTCCACCTTGATGAGAGCGAAATAGCGTTCGCCTTCCTTGGGGGGACGGATCTGGCCGGAGATGGTGTCGCCAGTGCGCAGGTCAAAGCGGCGAATCTGCGACGGAGAAACATACACGTCGTCAGGACCCGGCAGGTAGTTGTACTCGGGAGCACGCAGAAAGCCGAAGCCGTCGGGCAGGCACTCCAGGACCCCCTCGGAGAAAATCAAGCCGCTCTTTTCCGCCTGGGTCTGGAGGATCTTGAAGATCAGCTCCTGCTTGCGCATCCCAGCCGCGCCTGCCACGCCCAGGTCCTTGGCAATCTGGTTGAGATTCAGGATGCTCATGTCCTTCAGCTCCACCAGATCCAGAGTGGGAGAAGCGGCCTGTTCTTTGGCCAACGCCTGTTCAGCGCGAGCGCGGCCATGGGGATCGGGATTGTCCTTGCGCGCGTGACCGCTTCCGCTCCGCCGTCGCCCACTGGTTTCCGCCATGGCGGAAATGGGCTCTTTGGCTGGCTTCGCGTCAGCCACATCGGTAGCGCCAATTACTGGCTGGTCCTGATTTTCCAGATCGCTTGCCAAAGTTCTTTCACTCCTTGCCCGGTTTGGGCGGAAACCGCGAGAACATCCCGGCCCGGGATCTCGCTTCGTATTTGCTCAACCTGCTTCCGCACCTGCTGGATGCCACGAAGCTTGTCCATTTTCGTGGCCACCACCAGATACGGGCGCTGCTGAAACTCCAACCACTCTCTCAACTGGCGATCTGTCTCCATCCATCCTCGCCGGATATCCAGCAGACAGATACACAACCGCAAGACCTCGCGGGACTGCAGGTACTCGTTGATGAACCCGGCCCATTCGCGCCGAACTGCCTGCGGAGCCTTGGCATAGCCATAGCCCGGCAAATCCACCAGCCTGAGGTTGCCCCCCAGATCAAAGAAATTGATCTGCTGGGTACAGCCGGGCCGACTGCTGGTAAAGGCCAGTTTCTGGTTACCTACCAACTGGTTCAGCAGACTGGACTTGCCGACGTTGCTGCGACCCAGAAAGGCCACCTCCGGCTTCGGTTCGCGCGGAAACTGCTCTGCGCGGGTGGCCGAAACCAGGAACTCAGCATGCATCTCAGCTGCCATGAAACGTCATTCCGGAATCAGCTCCAGCGCCGGGTGCGGGCGTCCCACTTTGAGCCACCGCACGTCAGCCTCTAGTGCATGATGTCCCCGTCACCATGCGCCTGCGCACCATGGGACGGAGCGGCCACTTCCACCGGAGGCGTCGCCGGACTCAGCGAAACCGCTTCCAGTTCCCGTTCCAAGGCCAGCTTCAGCACCTCGTCCATGGATTCGACGAAGTGGATCCGCATGTCCTTGCTGATATACTCCGGCACCTCCGGCATATCCTTTTCGTTGTCCTTGGGAAGAATCACTTCAGTGATTCCATGGCGGTGCGCGGCCAGGATCTTCTCCTTCACGCCTCCAATGGGAAGCACCTTCCCGCGTAGTGTAATCTCGCCCGTCATGGCGATGTCGCCACGCACCGGGATGTTCGTCAGCGCACTACACAGAGTGGTGGCCAAGGTGATGCCCGCTGAGGGACCATCCTTCGGAATGGCGCCTTCGGGAACATGGACGTGGATATCCAGGTGCCGGTAAAAGTCCTTGGGAATCCCCAGCGCCTGTGCCCGGGAGCGGATATAGCTCATGGCGGCCTGCGCGGATTCCTGCATCACGTCGCCCAGTTTGCCGGTGGTGGTGAGCTTCCCACGACCATCCATCACTGTGGCCTCAGTTGTGAGAATCTGTCCGCCCACTTCTGTCCAAGCCAGTCCGGTGGTAGCGCCAATTTCGTTACGGCGGTCCGCCATCAGGTCACGGTACTTGGGAGGCCCCAACAGCTTGGAGACTCTCGCCGCGTCCACCTTCACCAGCTTTTCGGCCTCAGCCTTCTCAGCCGCAGCCTTTTCCGCAGCGGCTTTTTGCTTGGCGCTCACCCGCTTGGCAGACACTGCCTCTTCGGCTGGAGTGGGCGCTTCCACGGGAGGCAGATTTGCCTGCGTCACCACATCGCGCGCCACTTTGCGGCACACGTTCCCGATTTCCCGCTCCAGATTCCGCACGCCTGCCTCACGGGTGTAATCGCGCACGATCGAATTCAGTCCATCTTCCTGGAACTGCAAGCGATCCACATCCAAGCCGCACTGCTCCAGTTGCTTGGGGACCAGGAAGCGCTTGGCGATCTTGTTTTTGTCGAGTTGCCCGAAGTCGGCACGCATTTCGCAGCAGAGAAGGAAATTGCGGTCGTCGAATCGGTCAAAGCTGCTGCCGATGTTTATGCGCCGATTGCCGGCACGGTGACCGAGGTCAATCAAGCCGCAGCAGATGCGCCGGAATCGCTCAATCAGGACGCCTATGCTGCGTGGCTGTTCAAGCTGACACCAGACAATGTTGCTGACCTTGATCACCAACTCGATGCCCCCGCCTATCAGGCGGTCGCCGATGCCGCCTGAACACCGCTCCACCAAGGCGACACGCGCAGCGTGTCTGACCTGAACGG
>JALOKO010000081.1 GCA_025456495.1 Bryobacterales bacterium
CAGGCACGCGAAGGGGAAAGAACCGTGTTTGTGGGCGTGCTGAATCCAGGGGAAACACGGGTGCTGCGGGTGAGTGAAGGAGCGCGACTGGTAGTGGGAAACGCCGGCGGACTGAACGTTGGCTGGCAAGGTGAGGACGTTAGCCCGGTGGGTCCGCTGGGACAGGTGCGCATCGTCACCGTCTCACCTGAAGGTGTGTCCGTAGCCGCGCCGGTGAAAAATCCGCCGCCCACCCAAACCGGGACACCTGCCCAATCGGGGGCCTAGAGCGCAGCAGGACGTTGCTGGCGCGGCATGCTTCCGGCGTCGCTGGCGAATCGTGTCCTCAGGAGGTGGCGGGGGGCTGTTGCTGCTCCTGCTTCCCGGCAAGCGAATCGCGCTCCACATTGCGGGTCCAGGCATGCAGGCCTGGCAAGCGGAAGGGCTTCCCGGCCGCTCGGCTACGTTGCCGGGCAATCCGCGCCAAGCGCACCTGACGCCGCTGGGTTTCCGTCTCCAACAGCAGCAATTCGCGACGCCGCCGCTGCTTGACGCTGGCATCCAACTGGCCCCAGAAGCGCAGAAAATACTGGGTGCCCGCCAACAGGGCAAAACCGACCATGGCCCACATCATCGCCAGCGCCCAAATGTGAAGCCAGCCATGGTGAATGCTGAGAATCAAGAGAACCACGGCCAGGATCTGCGACACCATCTTCCACTTGCCCAGTTCGCTTGCCTGAATGGTGAAGCCCTCAGCGGCGGCGATGCTGCGCAAGCCGGTGACGGCAAATTCCCGCCCCAGTACGACAATCACCATCCAGGCTGGCACCACCTGCCGCTGCACCAGGGCGATGAGCGCCGCTGAGATCAACAGCTTGTCGGCGATGGGGTCAAGCAGCGTGCCCACGGTGGTGATCTTCTGCCAGCGCCTAGCCAGATAGCCGTCCAGCAGGTCTGTGAGACCGGCGGCCAGGAACACCGCCAGCGCAATGGCTTCGTTGGAGACCTTGCGGCCCCACACGCTTACCCCCCAACTGTCCTGCACCAGTAGAGCCACCAGCAAGGGGACGAAGAAGATGCGGAGGATCGTGAGGAGGTTCGGAATCTGCGCCCGCCGGTCAGTGGGTGGCGACGGCGGGGGATCAGCAGGCAACGGGGCGCCTCCGCCACTGGAGGCGCTTGCAATGGAAGGCGGATTGGCGTTTGGTTCTGGCATCCCCGTCAGCCTCATCCCCACGTCACAATACGGACGAACGAACGACAGGCCTGTTCGGCTTCAGTCTAGCCGATTCCCGTTGTCGATGGTCCGTGATCCTCGCCCACGTGATCCTCGTCCTTCGGGAAGTCGCCCGTCGCAGCCTTCACTAGCAGAACGGCATCGTCGCCAGGTGGAAGCTCTTCGACAAACGCCGACAGCCGCCGGATGAGGGACTCAGGGGCCAACGCATCCACCTGATAGCCATCGTCAGCATAGTGGCGGCGCAGCACCCGCGCGCGCTCATGCACCAAACCGAAGGAACCGGCTTCCTGTAGGGGCAGATGAAACCGTACCAACCGCACCGGATCGTGGAGCAGGTGGGCGTCCAGCGCGTCCAACAGGGGTCCACACCCCTCACCGGTTAGCGCGGAGACGCGGAACACGGGGGATGCCCCTGGGGTGACTGCGCCCTGCAGTTGCTCCAGGAAGCCAGCGCCACCATCGGGCAGGCGGTCGCACTTGTTCAGCACAAGAATGCGGGGAATGGCATCGGCGCCGATTTCGCGCAGCACCTCGTCAACGTGGGCGCGTTGGACCATCGCATGCTGAGAGGACGCATCCACCACATGCAGCAACACGCTGGCCAGGGCCGCCTCTTCCAAGGTGGCGCGGAAGGCCTTCACCAAACTGGTGGGGAGGTTGCGGATGAAGCCCACCGTATCGCTCAGCAACATCTTGCGGCGGGTGGGAAGCATCACCGCGCGCACGGTGGGGTCCAACGTTGCGAAGAGGCGATCGTCGGCCAGTACGTCCGCGCCCGACAGGCGGTTGAACAGGGTGCTCTTTCCGGCATTGGTGTAGCCCACCAGAGCGGCGGTACTGAGCGGCACGGAGGCGCGGTTGGCGCGCTGCACTCCGCGCCCACGCCGCACGTTCTCAAGATCCTCTTCCAGTTTGCGGATGCGGCGTGCGATCTTGCGGCGGTCTGTCTCCAATTGGGTTTCGCCGGGACCGCGGGTGCCGATGCCGCCACCCAAACGCGACATTGACAGCCCTTGACCCGTAAGCCGCGGCAACAGGTAGTTTAACTGCGCCAACTCCACCTGCAGCTTCCCTTCGCGCGTTTGGGCGCGGCTGGCGAAGATATCCAGAATCAGCTGCGTCCGGTCAATCACTCGCGCATGCAGACGGCCTTCCAGGTTGCGCTGCTGGGTGGGCGACAACTCCGTGTCGAAGATGAACACGTCCACGCCGTCGCCGCTTTGCAGCAAAGCGAGTTCTTCCACTTTGCCGGCGCCAATCAGAGTTGCCGCATGCGGCGCGTCGCGCTGCTGAAGGGTGGTATGCACCACCTCCGCCCCTGCGCCACGGGCCAGTTCCCGCAACTCTTCCAGTGACTCCTCAGCACTGAAGACCGGGACGGTGGAATCCGCTGAGCGTGCCTTGCGCCCGTAGTCCACTCCCACCAGCACTGCCTGTTCGCCCTTTGTGGCCGTGGATGGCTGCGGGGTGTCTCTTCGCACGAATCGGGGCCCGTCACTTTCCCTGTACGCCCGGCTGGAATCCGGCAGTCAGTCGCGCGCTAATCCTCGGTGGGCGCACCGGGCACGTGCGAACCCGCCGAGGCGGCGACCGCCGGATTCGCTACCGCATTGTGTCCGCCCTGTCCATGCATGCTATGCCCGTGGCGCGCGACTACGACCGTGGAGATGGCGTGCTTGAAAATCAGTTGCTCCTGGTTGTTCGTCTCCAGGATTACCGAGTACTTATCGAAACTCTTGATCCGCCCTGAGAGCTTCACGCCGCTGGTGAGATAGATCGTCAAAAAGATCTTTTCCTTGCGCGCGTTGTTCAAAAATGCTTCTTGTATGTTTTGCGCTGACTTGTCCATGACAACATTCCTGGTTGGAAAATCGGCGCTCGCAGACCGAGCGCCGCCGTAGCCCGATTTTACAACAGATATTCATGTTGGTCTGCGCCACGCCGACGCCCCACGCTGGCAGCGCAACGCTGGAGGACGCAGAAACGATCCGACGATGAAGACGCAGCCAGAGGCGCACAGGGAGCGGGCGATTTACAGCGAGCCAGCAACGCGCGACCATCAGAAAGGAGCGCCTCAGTACACTTTCCGCGCGGACGCCATGACCACCAATCAACGCATCGCCCAACTGCTAACCGAAACTGCTGACCTGATGGAAATCGCGCAAGAAGACGGGTTTCGCATCCGCAGCTACCGCAATGCCGCAGCGGCCATCGAAGGGCATCCACAGCAGATGGCGGACATCGCGGCCAGCGACCCCGGCAAGCTTACCGCCATCAAGGGCATCGGCAAGGGTATCGCCTTCGTCATTGGCGAGATTCTGGAACGCGGATCCTTTGAACGTCGCGACGAGATGCTGACACGGTATCCGCCGACGGCGCTGGAGTTGCTGAAGATCCAGGGTCTGGGCCCAAAGTCCATTGCCCTGCTGTGGGAACACTATCGGGTGAGCACCGTGGATCAATTGGAGGCGCTATGCCGCGAAGGCAAGCTGCGCGACCTCCCAAGGATGGGGCAGAAACTGGAAGAGAAGGTGCTGCGCTCCATCGAAACCTACCGTCGTGGGGCCGGACGTTTTCTGTTGAGCCATGCGGACGCGGTCGCGCAGGATCTAAGGGATTGGCTGGCGGAGGTGGCGACGCCCGGGGGCATCCATGTCGCGGGCAGTTTGCGTCGTAACAAAGACACCGTGGGAGACCTTGACCTGCTGGTGGAAAGCGAGGATGCCGCAACCGTGCTGGAGCGCTTCACAGCGTCCCCTGAGGTAGGCGAAGTGCTGGCCAAGGGGGCCAACAAAGCCAGCGCGCTGGTGGGCCGCCAGCAGATTCAGGTGGATGTCCGCGCACTGCCCTCCAGCAGCCTGGGCGCTGCCTTGCAATACTTCAGCGGCAGCAAGGAGCACAACGTCTCACTGCGGACCCGGGCGGTCAACCGCAAGCTTTCTCTGAACGAGTACGGACTCTTTCGCGAGGGCGAGCAGACTCCTGTGGCGGCAGCCACCGAAGAGGAGATCTATCAGGCGCTGGGCCTGGCGTGGATCCCGCCCGAACTGCGCGAGAACAGTGGCGAAATTGAAAGCGCTGAGCAGAATGCGTTGCCCAAGCTGGTGGAGCTGAGCGACATCCGCGGTGACCTGCACATGCACACCACCGAGAGCGACGGACGCGGCAGCCTGGAAGAAATGGCGCTTGCGGCAAAGGAACGCGGCTACCAATACATCGCCATCACGGATCATTCCAAGGCCCTTGCCATGGCGAATGGCCTGGATGAAGCACGCGTGCTGGCCTTCGCCAGACTGGTGGAGAGCGTCAACCGTGAAGGCCACCTGGGCATCCGCATCCTGGCTGGCATTGAGTGCGACATCCTCCGCGATGGAACCATGGACCTGGACAATGAGGCGCTTGGCGCGTTGGATTTCGTGGTGGCGAGCGTTCATAGCTACATGAACCAGGAAAGCGCGGAGATGACCCAGCGTCTGTTGCGCGCCATCGACAATCGATATGTGAAAGCCATCGGCCATCCCACCGGTCGTATCCTGTTGCATCGCGATGCCTACGCCTACCAGTTTGAGGAAGTGGCCGCAGCCTGCGCCCGGCAGCAGGTAGCCATGGAGATCAACGCGAGCCCGGAGCGGCTTGACCTGCATGCGTCCCTCATCCGCAGCGCCAAGGGCAAGGGCGTGCGCTTCGTCGTCAATACCGATGCGCACCACCCGCGGCACCTGGCGAACATGAAGTTTGGCATCGGGATGGCGCGGCGCGGATGGCTGGAGGCGGGGGACATCCTGAATGCGCAGCCCTACGAGACACTACGAACGTTTCGCGCCAGTTGAACGCGTATTCGCTGGCGCAAGCGGCAACACCAGGGTGAAGGTAGATCCGGCGCCGGGCGTGCTTTGCAATTCGATGCGGCCCTGGTGCGCGCTGACAATCTGCTCAACAATCGAAAGACCGATGCCAGTGCCGTGTTCGCCGGATTGTTCGGCGCTTTGCGTGCGATAGAACTTGCGGAAGACGGCCTTTTGTTCTTCTGCGTCCAGGCCCATCCCTTCGTCAGCTACGGCAAGGCGCAGCCAATTGTCCGCGACTGCGGCGCTGACCCGCACCGTTGTTTCTACCGGGGAGTACTTGATGGCGTTGGTCACCAGGTTGTAGAGGGCATGCTCCAGCAGTTCGTGGTCGCCCAGCAGGGTAAGCGCATGGCTGACTGGCGCATCCGGGAGGTTAGTGGTTGCCGCCACCAGCCGCATCTGTTTGCCATCGGCCAGCGGGCGGGCGCGGTCCAGACACAAGGCGATGAGGGCGTCCACGGCAACGGGCTCGCGGCGCAATTCCATCTGTCCCGCGCTGAGCCGCTCCACATCCAGAAACACCTGGATGAGCCGTCCCAAGCGCTTTGACTCGCTGTGAATCATGGTGGCGATCTGCTTTTGCTTCTCTTCCCCCAACCGATAGCGCGAGATGAGTTCGCTGGAACCCTGGATGGCCGTCAGCGGCGTGCGCATTTCGTGCGTCACGTAATGGATGGCGTTACGGTAGTTTTCCGTCTCGCGGGTAGCGCGCCGCAGCTTGCGATCAATGAACCAATAGCGATGCGCGGCCAAACCCAGGAAGGGGAGCCAGGCACTCCCGACCAGCACGGTTGCTGAGGCGAGGTTGCTTTGCACGAACGCGGCGGGCGGCAACAGCAGTGCCGAGAGCAGGGCCACCGCGGCGGTGGCGTAGGCGCGCCAATCGTTGAACAGGGCGAAACCCCACCAGACGAATCCGGCCAGCAGGAGCCCTCCCAACAGCAGCATGCCACTGCGCACGGGACGCAGGAAGCGTCCGCTGGCAATGGTTTCGAAGGCGTTGGCATGAATTTCCACGCCCTGCATGGAGCGGCCATAACTGAACGGCGTCATCAGCCGGTCGCGCGCCGCCGAGGGCGCGGTCACGCCCAGGAACACCACGCCGTTCGCCAGGTCCCGTACACGTTCCGGGTGTGCCAGCAGATCGGCGACGGAAATCCTGCGGATGCTGGAAAGCGCGCCCTCCCGCGCGGGAGGCAGATAGCGAATCCGCAGCAGTCTGCCGCTATCGCGCCGCGCGGGAATCTCCGTGCTGCCCACCAGCAGGCTTGTGGGCGTTTCCAGCAGGTAGGGCTCCGCACGCCATAGGCGGTAGGCCTCCAGGCTTAGCGCCCAGTAACGGCTACTGCCCACGGCCTTCTCCAAGGGGATCTCGCGACACACGGCGTCCATGGGATCGGGCGCGGCGTGGACGTGGCCGATGGAGGCATTGCGGCTCACAAGCACCGGCGCGGGCTGCTCCCACTGTTGCGCGTCGGAGCGGATCTCCGCACCCAGCACCACGAAGGGGATGGCCGCCAGGGCCTTGGCCAGCCGCGCGTCTTCGGCGGCATCGCCGACATCCGCCAGCGTCAAGTCCACCGCCAGCACTTTGGGGGGATGCGTCGCCATGGCCTCCAGGGCGTGGGCGACGATAGAGCGTAGTTGCCGCACCCCGCCGTGACGGGAAAGCGTTTCCTCATCGATGGCCAGCAGAGTAGAGATGCTGTGGCGGTCTGCCTGTGTTGCCGGGAACCAGCGAAAGAACGCGTCCGTGGCATTGTTATCCAGGACGTGGCCCGGTCCACTGGAACCCGCCAGCCAAACCACAAGCAGGGATAGCAACACGATTAACCCCTGGGCAGCCAGAGGATGGTTAGGTTCGCGCCCTGTGGAACGCTGCGAGTGGCCCGATTGCTGCGTGCTGCCCACACTCACAAACGGCAGGCCTCCTCAATCTCCTGCATCTCCTTGGGCAGGGCGGCGCTTAACACCTCACAGCCGTCCAGGGTCACCAGCACGTTGTCTTCGATACGAATCCCGATGCCTTCCCGGGGCAGGTAGACGCCGGGTTCAATGGTAACCACCATCCCCGGTTGCAGTGCGCAAGCGGGGTCGTGAGCATCATGCACCTCCATGCCCAGATGGTGTCCAATGCCATGCGGGAAGTGGGCCGAAAGCGGCTTGCCGCCTTCCCCCAAGGGAAGGCTATCCAGCAGAGCGACGGCGAGGTGATGAATGCTGTCGGGAATCTGCCGTCCCAGGTAGGCGCCGGGCCGGACAGCGGCAATCACCCGCTTTTGCACCTCCAGCACGGCCTGATACAGGTCGCTTTGCCGGACGGAAAAAACGCCCCCCACGGGAATCGTCCGGGTGAGGTCGCCGCAGTAGCCTGCGCGCTCAGCGCCAATGTCGACGATGGTAAGCGCGTCCGCCGCCAGCGCAGCCCGGTTTCGCGAATAGTGCAGGGCGCAGGCGTTGGCGCCGCTGGCGACGATGGGGGCAAAGGCATGCCGCTCAGCGCCGCGCCTGAGAAATTCGTGGGTTAGATCTGCCGCCACTTCGTATTCGAACTGCGATTTCTGCAGGCTGCGCCAAGCCCGTTGCTGCCCGGCTGCGGTGATGGCAATGGCATCGCGGATGGCCTGAATCTCTGCCTCGCTCTTGTACATGCGGCCATTGGCGAGCAGCAGTTCGGCGCTGAGGATTTCCCGAAAAGGAAAGGCCTGCCGCAAGCGCGCTGCCATATCCGAGGAGGGCAGGCAGTAGATGCGCTCATACCGTCCGGCCAGCCGCCGCAAGGTTTCCTCCCAGTGGGCCATGCGTCGTACATCGCCGAAGCCGGTGGAGGCTGCCGCGCCTTGGGTGGAGGCATCCCAAGCAGGCCCGGTCCACAACCGGCGCGTCTGGTCGGCATCGGGAAGGAACAGCAGATCGCCCTCGGAATCGGCCTCAGCGGGAGGGGCCAAAAGCAGGCGCGCGCCAGGCTCCAGCCAGCCGCTTAGCCACGCAAAGCAGGGGTCCTGAAAGAAGCCGCCGCGCAGGTCGCCACGCTCACCTTCCGCGCCGCCTTCCAGCACCAGACACCCGTCTCCAATCCCCTGTCGCACCCTGGCGCGGCGCGCTGCGTACTCAGAAGGGGCGAAGGGGCCACGCGCCGACGGGAGATCCTCAATGGGCATGGGATACTTCCTGGAATCCAGCCATTGACCGCGCAGCCGGCAGCAGCTTGCCCGGGTTCAGAATCCCGGCCGGATCCAGCGCCACCTTGATGGCGGCCAACTGATCCTGCAGTGCAGCGGGGTACAGTTCCCCAAAGAGTTCGTTCTTCTCCATGCCCACGCCATGCTCGCCGGTGATGGTGCCGCCCTCGGCCACGCACATCGCAAGAATCTCATCCCCCGCCAGCTTGGCCTTTTCCAGGTCACCGGGCTTGCGGTTGTTGAACAGGATGATGGGATGCAGGTTGCCATCCCCGGCATGGAAGATATTGCTGATGGTGAGCGCGTGCTTGTCCGCCACCGTCTGGATGTACTGCAGCAGCTTCGGCAGCTTGCTGCGGGGCACCACGCCATCCTGGACGTAGTAAGTGGGGCTCACCCGTCCGATGGCCCCAAAGGCGTTCTTACGGCCCTTCCACAGCAGCGCGCGTTCGGCATCGTCCTGGGCCGCCTTCACCGCGCGCGCGCCGTTGGCCAGGCAGATTTCGCGCACGCGTGGAAGCTGCAAGCTGATCTCTTCGCGAGCCCCCGCCAGTTCAATCAACAGAATCGCCGACGCATCCAGCGGATAGCCCGCGTGGGTTGCCTCCTCCACCATGCGCAGCATCACGCCATCCATCATTTCCAGGGCGATGGGCAGCACTCCCTCAGCAATGATGGCCGACACGGTGAGGCCAGCATGCTCGGGGTCATCATAAATGGCCAGCATCGTTTCCACCGCTTCAGGGATCCGCATGATCTTCACCCAAACGGCCGTGACAATCCCAAGCGTGCCCTCAGAGCCAATCAGCAGGCCGCGTACGTCCAGGCCAGGCAGTTCGCCCTCCGGTCCACCACTGACATGCACCTCGCCATCGGCTGTGACGAACTCCACGCCCAACACATGATTGGTGGTCACGCCGTAGACCAACGTGTGTGGCCCACCGGCGTTCTCTGCGACGTTACCGCCCACGGTACAGGCACGCTGGCTGGAGGGGTCCGGCGCATAGAAGAACCCATGCGGCTGCAGCGTCAACGACAGGTCAAGGTTCACCACGCCCGGCTGCACCTTCAGGTACTCATCCGCCAGGTTGGTTTCCAGGATGCGGTTCATGCGCACCATCGACAGCACGACGCCACCCGCGCGCGGCACCGCGCCGCCACTCAGGCCGGTACCGGCGCCACGTCCCACCACCGGAATCCGATGCTTGCCGCAGTAGGCCAACACCTGCGAAACCTGTGCCGTGCTGGAGGGGAAGAGCACGAGTTCCGGCTGGGACTTGTCCACGCCGCCATCGTACTCGTACAGGCGGAGGTCGCTTTCGCTGTAGAGTGCGGCATGCTCGCCCACCACGTTTGTCAGATAGGCACGCTGGGTTTCTGTAATGGGCACCGTTCCCCCTGTTGCGGCGTCGCTAGCCCTTCGGCAAGTGCCGCGTGATTCTCTCCACGGTCTGCGGACTGGTCCACACCTCGGCGCCCACGAACTTTTCCAGGACGCGCCCCTCGCGGTTGATGAGGTAGGTTTCCGGGTAGCGGAAGGTGCCAAAGCTCGCGCCCACTTCGGCCTCTGGATCAAAGGTGTTCGGGAAGGTAATGCCGGAGCGTCGCACGAAATTCTGGTAGACCTGCTCAGTCTGGTCAACATTCACACCCAGCACAACGACACCTTTCGGCGCCCAGGTGCGATGGAACTGCTCCAGACTGGGCATCTCCTCCACACAAGGCGGACACCACGTGGCCCAGAAGTTCACCAGCAGCAACTCACCGCCGAAGGAAGTCTGCGTCACGGTGGCGCCACGGTTGGTGGTGAGGCGAAAGCCGGGCGCGCGATCTCCTACTTGCACAACCCGCTCGCGGACTGCGTCAAACACCCCGTAGCAAACGGCTAGGGCGCACAACGCGATGAGGCCCAGAAGGAGACGATCAGTGGATTGCGGCTTCGCGCCAGCCTGCGCAATGGTGGCCATATCGCTTTTTAGTGTATCTGCTTTTGACCCTCCCGCATCTTCATGATTGCGCCCGTTGGGGCTGCTTCCCGCCATGTTCATTACACGTCGCATGGAGTTTTCGGCCTCTCACGTTTGCGCGCTCCCGTCGCTTTCGGCTGAGGAGAATCAGGCCATTTACGGTGATGGAGCCAATCCCCACGGACACGGACACAACTACGTTCTTGAGGTCACCCTGGCTGGTGAACCACACCCGGTAACCGGCATGATTTTCGACCTCAAGGAGCTGAAGGAGATCGTGAACCGCGAGGTGATTGACCCGATGGACCATCGCTTCCTGAACCGGGAAGTGCCTCCGTTTGACCGCGTCGTCCCCACGGCCGAGAATCTGGCCATTGAGATCTGG
>JALOKO010000547.1 GCA_025456495.1 Bryobacterales bacterium
CTGTGGCCCTGTTGCTTCAGCTCAGAGGGCAGGAATCCGAATCGCTCAATCAGGTTTCTGCCGTAATCCCGTTGGCGCGCGATGCGTCGCAACAAATACAGTAGAAGAAACGGAAACACCAACCAGGTGAGAATCCGGTAAAGGAAAAAGATGATGCGTCGCCGCCAGTGCATTCTGTTTCGTATTCCGGGAGCCGTCACCCTTGCCTGTTTCCTGGGCGTCGCGCCCCTGCTGAGTCTGACGACCCTACTGGCCATCGCCACTCCGTCGGCCCTGTCCGCGGACACCTCCCAGTTTAAGCCCGAAGCCCCTGACCGCTACCCCCGGGCGCAAAAGGTGAGCGGCCTGATGTTGGCCGCAGATGCCTATCACGATGAGGAACGCGGCAAGGCGGCCTTCGGCTCCAAAGCCAAGCTCTACGAGAACGGTGTGTTGCCGGTGCTGCTGGTGATTCGCAATGACTCGCAAAAGGTCATCCGGCTGGAACGCATGCGGGTGGAGTACCACGCGGACCGGGCACGATCGGCTGCCATCCCCGCCACGGACATCCCCTATCTGCGTGGTGTGAAGGCCCCTCGCGCCCAGGGCTCCCCCATCCCGGGGCGGGTGAGTGTGCGGCGGGGCAAGAACCCCTTGGATGCCCAGGAGATTCAGGACCGGGCCTTTGCCGCACCCGTCCTGCCCCCGGGTGAAACCGTGTGGGGCTTCTTCTACTTCCAGGCCCGCTATCGCGAGAACGGCATCCTCTACATCACCGGCCTGACGGAAGCGGCAACCGGCAACGAGTTGTTCTTCATGGAAGTCCCGGTAAGCGCAGGCTTGCCGTAGCTCTACCGGGCTTGCCCTAGGGGCCGCCTGGATCGATAAAGGGGCCACCGCGTTCCAGGTCCCGTTCGGGAACCTGCGGCGTGTCGGGCCAGCCCAAGCGGCGCGTTTCCGTGGGCCATGCTCGCTACGGGTGTACCCAGCCATCCAGCAGCGCGGCGCGTGCGGGGGGATCGGTAACGGCAAGATGGAGCGCCTGCTCTGCTCTTCGCCGGATGTCCGCCGCCAACGAACTCAGCTGCGACGCGAAGTCGCGCGCTTTCGCGTCAGAGGCATCCTGCTGGTGCTGCAGCGTCGTGCTGAGGGAGCCTAGGACACTCGCCTCAGCGCGCGCGCGAATCAGGTCCGCCTCGCGGTCCGGCAACGCCGGGCGCTTCACCTCATTCAGAATCTGCTGGAGGTCAGCAAGTTTCGGCGCGCCGAAGCGAGCTTCCTCCAGGCGCGAGCCAACGGCGGAGGCGAGCTGGGAACTCAGTCCCCAATACTGCAAGGTCGCCCGTGCGCAGTCGTCGGGAGACTCCGCCGGCCTTCGCTCAATCAGTCCGCACACCTCTATCGATTCCATCTCGATATCTGAAGAGCCGATGAAGACCTCATGCGCACCGCCGACCAAGATTGGCTTCGTGCGCGGATTCATCACGGCGTCCACCACCGCCCCCAACTCGATGGATGATCCCGTCTTTTTCAGTCTTCCCTGGGCCTTCACGTTGAAGGCAATCACCTCCGATGCGCCTCTGTTTCGCACGGAAAGTCGGATCGCTCCGCCTTCCGTGGGCGCTGCCGTTACTATCAGGCTATCCGGCGCCCTGATTTGCTGCGCAATGCAGGAAGCGATTCCAAACATAGCAGTCATTACGATACAAACTGCCTTCCAGGGAAACATGACTACGCACCTCCATTAGACTATCGAATAGCTTTCACGATCACACACAAGACACAGAGCGCCATTCCTCAATTGACTCGTTCCGCGATGCGCATCCTATACATGAATTCTGCGTGAACCCGGGGCGGTAGAGACTTCTACACGTCGATGTTCCGGAAGTCACCACGCGGTCGCCGACCCGTAAAATCTCCTGGCAGAAACCCACAGATGCAGCCTTTCCGCTGACCATAAGCGAACTCATTTCGGATGTCAAGCAGATATGAGTAGGAAGTCGGGAAAAGGAACCCCTTCCCTGAAGCACAATGCATGATCTAAAAACGAAGTAAACATTTGATTACTCAATAGCTGAAAATTGATAAGTGTGGCTTGTTCCTGGAACTACAATGGCGATGGAACTACAGGGGCCATTAGGCTGCTGGAAGGGAAGACGGGCTTAAGAATTTAGGTTGGGTGAGGATGGGAGATGGAAAGGAAGTTGGAGGGGGTTTGGAAGGAGATAGGGAAGTAGTTCGTTGGCGGATGTCCAACCTTGTATTCTTAAGCCACTGGTGTCCTCAACGTCTACATTGCACGTGATGCGCCAAACCCGCGGGCAGCGTGCAAAGATCTTGCAAGTGGTTGAAAAGCCAAGGCGTACTGTTGATCGGTGGCCTAGCGTGTGCGGGCTCAAGCCAGCCAGACCTGCAGATTTTACCTGGATGAGAAGGCTTTACCCGCCGGCGACGCACCAGCGGGATGGGTCGCCGACGGGCAGAACCGAGGAACGCGCCTGGCTACAGCGGCAGAATCTCCTCCCGCTGCGGGTCAAAGTGCAGTTGTCGGCGTTGGACATAGGCAATGTTGCCCAAATGCGAGGCTTGGGCGCTACGATGGCCGTCGTAGACGTCGGCGTTCGGGCGCTTGCGGCTCTTCACGCAATCCAGGAAGTTCTGGACGTGAGCGAGGGTCATGTCGGAGTCCGCCGCCTTTTCGGCGATCACCGGCGCGCCACGTTCGACAGACTGGAATTCGTACCGGTCGCGCGAGATCCACAGCCGCCCTTCAGTTCCGCAGATTTCGATGGCCGCGCCCTTCACGCCCGGGGCAAGCGTAGCCTC
>JALOKO010000548.1 GCA_025456495.1 Bryobacterales bacterium
CCTGCAGTTCAACGTGCAATCGCAAACCATCACGACTCTGGAATGGCAGCGCATTCCGGTGAGCAACACCCTCTTCACGCCAGACCCCATCGTGGATGCACAGGTGCAGAAGTGGGAAGCCAAGGTGTCCCAGATAGTGGACCGGCGGATTGGGGAATCAAAGATTGCCTGTACCCGCTTCGAGATGCGCGACATCGTAGAGCGCGCAGTGAAGGAGTGGCTGTCCACCGACTTCGTCTTCATCAACCGGGGAGCGGTGCGCGCTGGCCTGAGCGTGGGGCCCTTGCGCGCGCGGGAAATCTGGGATGCGCTTCCCTTTGGCAACCGCATCGTCATCGGCCGCATCCCCGGTGCGAAGCTGCCGCAGAGCATCCTTCGCGGAGCGGCCGTAGATGCGGCCAAAGTCTACACCGTGGCCACTCTGGACTACGTGGCCGCCAATCAACGCGAGATTGAGACCGAGGGCCTTGAGTTCCCTGACCCAGGCCCCTATGTGCGCGAATTGATGATTGAGTGGGTGGAGAAGCGGAAGGTGGTGGACTAGCCCACCACACGGCGAATTCCATGCTTGCTGACGGATATCATCCATTGCCGCCAGGTAAGGTTGCCGCGCTGGTCACCTATCTGCAAATCACGCGCCTAGCGCCACATGCTGAGCCGCAGGTTCCCGTGGGCTTCACGGTGCGGCCAGAGCCGCGGGAGAATCCCGCGCACTATCGCGCGCTCTTCCGTGCCGTCGGCGCGCCCTGGCTCTGGTTCAGCCGCTTGACGCTTAGCGATGCGCAACTCATGGGCATCCTGCATCATCCCCGTGTGCAGTTGTACGTCCTCGAACAAGATGGACAAGCCGCTGGACTTCTGGAGCTCGACTTCCGCCAGCCGGGCGAGGCGGAACTGGCCTACCTTGGCCTGACACCCGCATGCATTGGCCGGGGCGCTGGGCGAATTCTGATGGATACTGCCCTTCACCAGGTCAGCCGCCATCACCAGCACGAACCGCTCCGCCGCTTCTGGGTCCACACCTGTTCGCTGGACCACCCGGCCGCCTTGAACTTCTATCGCAGGGCGGGCTTCGTTCCATACCAGCGCGCCGTGGAGGTCTTTGACGATCCGCGAGTGACGGGCCTGCTACCGCCAGACAGCGCGCCGCAGATTCCGCTAATCGGATAGCACAAGAGAGCGTCCGGACCCCACCAGGCAAGGGGATGACGCGGTTACTTCACTTCCCCCATCAGCCGCTTGGCCCAGGGCACCAACACTGCCATCACCACTGCGCTGCCGATGGTGAAGGCGGTCACCAGTCCGAAGAGCTGCACCAGGGGCATGGATTCGTACAGGCCCGCCAGACGGCCGCTGATGTAGTTAGCTACTGCGGGGCTCAAGAACCAGACCCCCATGATGAGGCCGCCAACGCGCTCCGGGGCAAGTTTTGTTATGGCGCTAAGGCCCACCGGACTCACGCACAGCTCACCCAGCGTATGCAGCAGGTACATCACGGCCAGCCATCCTGGACTCACCAACTCGCCGGCCGCGGCGGCCTGGGCCGGAATCATCATCACGGCGAAACCCGCGCCCACCAGCAGCAGTCCCAAGGAAAACTTGGTGGGGCTGGCCGGTTCGCGCTTGCCCAGCCATACCCACAGCCATGCGAAAACCGGCGCCAGCGCGATGATGAACAGCGCGTTCAGGCTCTGGAACCAGCTTGCAGGGAAGGGGCGGCCGAAGAACTCATTGCGCGTGCTGCGTTCCGCGAACAGGTTCAAGGTGGAGCCTGCCTGTTCGAAGGCGCTCCAGAAGAAGACCGTCGCGACGAAGAAGATCACCACCACGATCAACTTGTTGCGTTCGTCGGGAGTCCAGTTACCCGCGCCGAACAGCCAGCCGAAGAAGGCCAGCGTCACCACCAGAAGCACGATACCGAAGAGGTTGGCGATGTCCTCAGGGCTGAGGGCGACGGCCCCGGAATTCGCCAGCAGGACCACGGCGGCAATCACCGCGGCGGTAATCAGACCTCCAGTAAGTCCGCGCTTTTTCGCGACGGCAAGGGCCTCTGGGGTGGTGGCGCCTCCGGGCTGAATTCCCGCAGTTCCCAGAAAGCTGGCCCCCAGCCAGAACTGCACCAGGCCCAACGTCATGCCGACGCCCGCGATCAGGAAACCCAGATGCCAATCAACCCGTTGCCCTACATAGCCGCAGGCCAACGGAGACAGGAACGCGCCAATATTGATGCCCATGTAGTAAATGGAAAAGCCCGCATCCCGACGGCTATCGCCCTTGCGATACAACTGCCCTACCATGGCGCTGATGTTGGGCTTCAGCAGACCCACACCGGGCGCGATCACCAGCAGTCCCCAATAAAAAAGCTCTTGCGTGGGCAAGGACAAAATGTAGTGACCGACGGCGATGAGAACGCCACCCAGCAGCACCGCGCGCCGCTGCCCTATCACGTTATCGGCAATCCAGCCACCGGGCAGGCTGAGCAGATACACCGACGCCGTGTAGAGCCCGTAGATAGCGCCCGCCTTCACCACATCGAAGCCCATGCCACCGGTCTCTGTGGGCGCCACCATGAACAAGATCAGGATGGCGCGCATCCCGTAGTAGCTGAAGCGTTCCCACATCTCCGTGAAGAAGAGCGTGGAAAGCCCACGTGGATGTCCAAAGAACCAGGTGTCCCACTTCGGGTTGCCCAGGCTGCCTCCGTTGGCGGTTGCGGAATGGATGTTGCTCATGCGGTGCTCTCGTTTCTGGGGGCGCGGGCCGGGGGCAGAGACAGGGCGCTAACGGAGCTTCGAAAA
>JALOKO010000549.1 GCA_025456495.1 Bryobacterales bacterium
GATGCTCATGGGTTGGAATTCCTCGTCCCTTATCCTATCGAAAATCAGACCGAATCGCCTGGAATGCACGCTGGAAAATCGATGCCGGAACGTGTTTTCTGCGCTTGGGTTGGTGGTCGCGCCCAGCCGCGTCGGGCGAGGGCGACCGCAACGATCTCCTGCGGTAGGCGCGGGCGCTGGCATGCTGTGAAGCCTGCCTGAATCGCGTCCGCCTTGATCAACTCCGGCAAGCCACGTCGCGTACCTTACTGTGGACGCATGCAGCGCGCGGGGATGAGTGGCCAACGTTCCGCGCCCTACGGCCACCTGAACTGAACATGATGATCACGGAAGGAGACGAAGCGAATGGTTCCTCAGATGATGGAGGCAAACCCCGCCGAGATGTTCGCCGGGAAAATGATGGACACCCTGAATGGCGCCGCGCTGGCGATGATGACCAGTATCGGCCATCGCACCGGCCTGTTCGACACCATGGCCGATATGCTTCCGGCCACCAGTAAGGAAATTGCCGAGGCGGCTGGCTTGAACGAGCGCTACGTCCGCGAGTGGCTGGGCGCGATGACCACGGGCGGCATTGTCGCCTACAACCCCGAGGGGAGGCGCTACATGCTGCCACCAGAGCACGCCGCCTTCCTCACGCGCGCCTCCGCTCCTAACAACATCGCCGCCAGCATGCAGTTCATCGCCGTGCTGGGCGCGGTGGAGGATGGCATTGTAGAATGCTTTCGCAAGGGTGGCGGCCTACCGTACTCCGCCTATGCGCGCTTTCATGCTGTGATGGCCGAGGAGAGCGCGCAAACCGTGGGCGGCAAGTTGTTCGACTTCATCCTGCCACTGGCGCCGGACGTGATGCGCACCCTGGAAGCAGGAGGCCGCGCGGCTGACTTCGGTTGCGGCATGGGCCGCACCTTACGCTCGCTGGCCGAATGCTATCCACGTTGCGAGTTCACTGGATTCGACTTCTCCCCGGAGCCCATTGCCATCGCGCAACGTGAGGCCAACATGGGCGGGCTGCCGAACCTTCGATTCGAATTGCGCGATGTAGCCACGATGGACTTGGACGAAGCACTGGATGTCGCCTTCGCCTTCGATTCCATCCACGATCAGGCGCACCCTCAACGCATGCTGGCGAACGTTTACCGCGCGCTGAAGCCCGGCGGCGTCTTCCTCATCCAGGAGATCCAGGGCCACAGCCATGTCCACGACAACCTGAATCACCCCTTGGCGCCCTTCGTCTACACCGTGTCGTGCATGCACTGCATGAGTGTGTCGTTGAGTCAGGGTGGTATGGGGCTTGGAGCGGCATGGGGAGAGGAGCTTGCCATGCAAATGCTGTCCGCGGCAGGCTTCACGCAGATTACCCGGCACCGCGCGCAGGGCGACCTGCAAAGCACCTTCTTCGTTGCGCGCAAGCCGCAGTAGTCGGCGCGGGAAGAGGATGCTGCCGTCGGCTTCCAGCCGCGACGGCATCCTTGTCTTCGCTAGCGCATGACCCGCTTTAGCCATTGCATCGTCAGCCCCAAGGAATGTTCCGTAGCATCGATGAAGGGCTGCGGAAAGCGCACCGGATCGTGGCATTGAGGTCCCATGGGGAAGTCGTGATAGCCATTGCGATAGATGTGGAGTTCTGCTGTTTTGCCGCCTGATATCAGTTGCTGATACAGCAACTTCGTCAATGGCAGCAAAGCGTCCTTCGTGCCCACCAGAAGCAAGGTCTCGTTTCCAAGTGCGGCAACATTCGCCTTGGCGACCGCTGCGTCCATGGGCGGCGGCGGTTGATTGGAATAGTCGTCCATCCGCTCTCCGCTGGCGTAGCGCTGCGCGCCCAGGAAGTTCCGAGCGGCCGGCGCGCCCAGCACCAGCGCTCGCACCGGCGCACGCGCGGCCACATGCAGCGCAACGTCCCCACCCAGGCTGACGCCATACACGCCAATGCGACCGGTATCGATGAAGGGCAGGGAACGCATGTGGTCCAGGATGGCCAATGCGTCCGTGGCCATCGCATTGGCCGGGGTCGCGGCGGGCGCCTCCGCGGCGACGGGGCCACTCACTGAGGGCAGGCTTCCCCGGTAATCTCCCACCACCACCACGTAACCTTCCTGCAGCAGACCTTCCCACACGGGACCTCCACACTTGCCCAGGCTCCAGTTCACGAGTTGTTCCATGCCGCGGCCGCCGGGCGCGCCATGCAGCACCAGCATGGCCGGGAAGGGTCCTTCGCCTCGCGGCTTGCGCATCGTCGCTGCCACATAGAGTCCGTCGCCGGTCTTCACATAGAGGCGTTGTAGTGGGGATTCGGATTGCGAGACCACCTCCAAATAGCCGGTATGCGGAAGCTGCTTGCCTGAGGTTTCGTGGACGCGGATCTCAGCGGACAAGCCGACAACGGCCATCGCGATGCCAATGAGCAGAATCGTTACGCGCATGGCCGCAATTATGGCGTAGTCGCGGTGCGGGCGCCACACGCTGGCGTGTTCATGATGCCGGCGCCCGCTGCGCTACAGGGCCTGGAGGTCAAAACCCAATCGAGCTGAACACCTCGCTTGGCTTCTGTTGCAAGGCCTGGCAAATGGCAAGGAAGCTCTCCATGCTGGGCAAGTGCGCGCCCCTCTCGATGGAACTCAGTTGCGAAACGCTCAGGTTCGTGGCGGAGGCAAACTCCTTCAAGCTCCAGTTCCGTTCCGTCCGCAGCATACGAACGCGAGGACCCAGGCGGTCCCGTAGCAAGTCCTGCTGGCTGCGCCCCAGCCCAAAGGCGCTAATCGCCCGGTCCAGGGCATCACGCAGT
>JALOKO010000550.1 GCA_025456495.1 Bryobacterales bacterium
TGCGTAGGCTTCCTGAAGCCAAGGCCCAGCCCCAAGCGCCCAACGCGCGGCGCAACCGCGCGGAAGAGGAACCGCAGAGGGCCAACGACGCCACCCGGCAAGGCGTTGTTGGCGGCGTGGCGGGCGGCATCCCTGGCGGGACCATGGGCGGGGTACTGGGCGGGATCATCGGTGGTACGCCGACCGCTGCAGCGCTGCCTCCACCCCCCGCGCCCGGCAGCCTCAGGCACTACCCGTTTCCACAGCCCCACGAGAACTACAGCCACTTCGTGGAGAACGGCTTCCAATCGCCAACGGCGAACCCGCTGTCCACCTTTTCCATTGACGTGGATACGGCCAGCTATGCAAACATGCGACGTTTCCTGCGCAACGGAAACCGCCCACCCATCTACAGCATCCGCACCGAGGAATGGCTGAACTATTTCCACTATCGCTACCCCGACCCGGAAGGCGACCACCCTGTCTCCATCACCACCGAAGTGGCCGCCAGCCCGTGGCAACCCAAGCACAAGCTGGTGCGCATCGGCCTGAAGTCAAGGGCGGTGGACACGCGCGACCTGCCGCCCGCGAACCTGGTGTTTCTGGTGGATGTATCGGGCAGTATGAACTCACCTGACAAGCTTCCGCTGCTGAAGCGCTCCTTCGCCCTGTTGACGGAGCAACTGCGGCCGCAGGACCACGTGGCCATCGTGGTGTATGCAGGAGCAGCCGGAACGGTGTTGCCGTCCGCCAGTGGCGCTGACAAGGCACGCATCCTGGAAGCGCTGGAGCAGCTGCAAGCGGGGGGCAGCACCGCGGGGGCGCAGGGCATCCAACTGGCTTACCAGACTGCCCGTGCGCACTTCAAGCCAAAGGGCAACAACCGGGTGATCCTGGCCACGGACGGCGATTTCAATGTGGGCATGGCCAGCGAGGCTGAACTCATCCGCTTGATTGAAAAGGAACGCGACGCGGGCATCTACCTCACGGCGCTGGGCTACGGCACGGGCAACTATCAGGACGCGAAAATGAAGGCCCTGTCCAAGCACGGCAATGGCAACTACGCCTACGTGGATACGCTGCTGGAAGCACGCAAGGTGCTGGTGCAGGAGATGGGCGCCAACCTGCTGACCGTTGCCAAGGACGTGAAGCTGCAAATCGAATTCAACCCTGCCCAGGTGCAGGCCTACCGGCTGATTGGCTACGAAAGCCGCCTGCTGGCCGCGGAAGATTTCAACAACGACAAGAAGGACGCAGGCGAACTGGGGGCCGGTCATACCGTCACCGCGCTGTATGAGATTGTTCCCCATGGAGTGAGCGGCACTCTGGCCAACGTGGACGCGCTGAAATATCAGAAGCCACAGCCGACAGCGGCCGCGCGGTCAGAGGAACTGCTTACTGTAAAACTGCGCTACAAGCCGCCCACCAGCGATGTCAGCAAACTGCTGGCACGGACCGTGGAGGATTCCGACGCACGGCAGACACCCAGCGAAGATCTTCGCTTCGCGGCTGCTGTCGCCGCCTTTTCGATGCTGCTGCGGGATTCGGAATACAAAGCCGACGCGACCTTTGGGCAGGTGATTGCGCTGGCCTCGCAAAGCCTGGGGGACGATCCGCAGGGCCACCGCGCGGAGTTTCTCTACCTGGTGAAGACTGCCCAGGGAATGACGGCCAGCCAATAAGCGCGCGTCCCTGAGGGCGAAAGGATGGTTCACTCCTTGCCGTCGGGGGGCGGGGCCGTCGGGGGTCCCGCCCAGAGCCGGGTTGCATCGCGGACAGGGTGATTCGGGGCACACCCTTGGGGGCCGGCATTATACAGGACAACTTTGTCTGAAAGTGATAGAGTATCCCTTACGGCGTCTTTCGCGCCTGAGACACGCGGACGGCAATTTCGGAGAATCAGGCCGTATACTGGTTCCTTGACTCCGCCAACCGACACCGGCGCCCAAGGGAGAGCAACATGGCAGCCAGCACCAATTCCACCGCGGAAAGCCTCCGCACCTTGCCCGGAGATGAGGTCCGTCAAATCCTGTGGCGCACCACCGAACGTTACGACCTGCAGATGCTGGTGCAGTCCGTCCGTGGGGTGGCTCGCGGCCCCATCGCGCGGCTGGTGGCAAACGGCGCCCGCAACACGCATGAATGGACGCCCGAGAAGAACGCCATGCTGCGTGAATTTGATGCCGCAGGCATCACCGGGGTGTTTCTTGACCCGGAATACGGCGGCTATCTGGAGGGTCCCAAAAACCTGCCCATGGCCATGGTGGCGTTTGAGCTTGCATGGGTGGATGGCGGCGCGGCGACGGGCAGCCTGGCCGGAGGCTTGGCGCTGGCCCCCATCCATGAGCGCGGCACAGCGGACCAGCGCGCCGAATGGATGCGGCGCTGCTCCACCACCTTGAACGAAACCCCAGCGCGGGGCGCCTTCTGCCTCGTTGCTGCGACTCGAAGGTCGAAAGGGTACTCGCGCGAGTGTGGCATTTCTGCGTGTAGCTGAGCGCCCCCAACCCATGGGACACTGTAGACACGCTGGACACCTTGTACACCCGGCAGGCTTCGAACGCCCGACAGGCTTCGAACGCTCCGCAGGTTTCGAACGCTCCGCAGGCTTCGAACGCTCCGCAGGCTTCGAACGCTCCGCAGGCTTCGAACGCTCCGCAGGCTTCGAACGCTCCGCAGGCTTCGAACGCCTTGCACGGCTTTCTCGCTTCCAACGCCCTGGTCGAAATCGCCCTCTGGGCCCTACCTTGGGGGTGACGCGCTCCATGCCCATCGACCGAATTGCCCCGACCCGCCGGCCGGTT
>JALOKO010000551.1 GCA_025456495.1 Bryobacterales bacterium
ACCTGGCCGCGTTACTGAAGTAACCCGCATCCTGTGGAGAAGGCCTTGCCAGCACCAACCGCCATCCTGCTTGCAGCCGGAGAGTCCACACGCATGGGAACGGTGAAGGCGCTACTGCCCATTGCGGGGGAGCCCGCGGTGCGCTGGCTGGCTGGCCAATTGCTGTCGATCTGTGACGAGTGCCTGGTGGTGACGGGGTACCACGGCCCAGCGGTGGCCGAGGCGGTACAGGGGTTGCGGGCGGTGCGCATCGTAGAGAACCCTTGCCCGGACCAGGGACAGCTATCGTCGTTGCAAGCGGGCGTGCGCGCAATGGGGGATGACCAAGGGGAATGGTATCTGTTCACGCCAGTGGATGCCTTCGGGATCGGTCCCGCGCTGCTGGGATCGCTGGCAAGGGCGATGGGGGAGGCATGTGACGAGACGCTGCTGGTGATTCCACGATGCGGCCAACGTCGTGGCCACCCGGTGGCGCTGCGGAGGAAGCTCGCGCGGGAAGTGCTGGACCTGCCGTCCACTTCCACCGCGCGCGATCTGGTTCGGGCATACGCGGAACGAACCCAATACGTGGACGTTGAGGACCCCGTATTCCTGATGGATGTCGATACTCCGGCGGACTACGAGGCCTTCCTGGCAGTACGCCGGCGAGGACGCGGGCGTGAGTGATAGAAGGGTCATGAGTATGAGACGGGGTGATGACTAAGAACCGACGCGGCATCGTGATTGGCATCGTACTGGCGGCCGCCGGGATCGCCCTGGTGTTGATTCCCAACCTGTCGGCGGAGCGCTTTTCCACGGGCCTACATGGCGACCTACAGCGCATACTGGGGCGTCGCGTGGAGATGGGTGAAGTGCGCTTCACGTTGTGGGGAGGGCCGGGCTTTCGGGTGAAGGATGTCGTGGTGGCTGACCATGACGATATGCCCGCTGAGCCCTTCGCGTATGTGCAACAAGCCACGATGCACCTGGCGCTTTCCAGCTTGTGGACGCGAGAACTCCGCTTTTCCCGCATCACCCTGGAGCAGCCCAGCTTGAACCTGGCGGCGACACCCGATGGAATCTGGAACTATCAGCGGGTACTGCCCGGCAAACTGCAGGACGCCCTGGCCGGGGAGTCTGGCGCCCGTTCCGCGCCGCTGCCCGAACTGCGTATCGAGGGCGGACGCATAAACTTCCGGCATGGTCTGCGCAAGAGTGAGTACTACCTGCGCAACGCGGATTTCCGGCTGTCCGAAGAGGGGATCGGCAGCGACGCCTGGTTGGTGGAGTTTCGCGCGGAACCGGCACGGACCGACAGCTATGCGCCGCGCTTTGGCACGCTGCGGGGAAGCGGGCGATGGCGCGCGACAGCGGGCCCGCACGGCGTGTTGGATATCGATGTGGAGGTTGAACGAAGCCCGGTGGCGGAACTTTCAGCGCTGCTGGGATTGTCGCGCGTGGGGATGAGCGGCTACTTGAGCGCGCGCGCCCACCTCAGCGGGCCCGCCTCCGCCCTGCAACTGCGGGGGAACGTGGAATTGCGCGATTCGAATTCGTGGTCGCTGCTGGCAGGGGCGGGCGCCAACCGAGGCGTGACCCTGGAGGGCAACCTTGATCTGGTGAGCAACCGGATGCAGGTAGGTACGGTGGAGAGGCCACGGGAAGCGGCGCCGTATGCGGCCACGCTGGTGGTGGGCGCCCCCGAGGCGCCGGGGGCCTGGCAAACGACGCTGGACTTGAAGGAGATCCCGGTCCAGTCTCTGCAGGAGTTGTTTTCCACGCTCAACCAATCCACACCGAACTATCCGGGGGTAGAAGGCTTCGTGAGTGGCGCGATCACTTACCACAGCGTTGACGGCCTGCGCGGGAACCTGCAGGCCACCCACCTGGACTGGACGGCCGAGGGGCAACCACTGTTCTCACTCCGGGACTTCCGCATGGAATTGCAGCGAAGCGTGATTACCGGCAGTGCAGGCATCCAGGCGCCAGCAACATCGGGGAACCCGCAGCCAACGCAGGGGGGGGAGGCGCCGCGGGTGAGCGACGCCATCAACGACCGCGAAGCGCAGGCGCGTCCCCCGTCGGCCGAATCTGCGGCATTGGCGACTTCCGTGGAGGCGTCTGCGGTGCAGTGGGCATTTCGCATGGATCGCGGCAACGGCGAGGGCGACTCACGACTATCGGGAACCGGTATCGGCAAAGCGCATTTGCAGGCGCACGCATGGCTGGTTCCCGGCGCTCCCACGGCGCTGCCGCTGCTGGAAGGGGATGGCTGGACGGGGCAAGGGCAACTGCAGTTCGTCCAGCCGCCGTCTCCAGGTGCGGGTGTCTGGCAGGGGCAACTTAATCTGCGCGATCTGGCTCTGCAAGCGGCGGGGATGAGCAAACCAGCCATGCTGCGGGCAGCCACCCTGGAACTGCGCGGCGCGTCCTGGCAATTGCGCGATGCCCGTGGCGGCTTAGCGGGAATTCCGTTTCGTATGGAGTTGAGCCATACCCCTGGGGCGGCCAAACCCTACCGGGGCGTGTTTCGCCTGGGGAATGTCGACCTGGAGGCCCTGGCGCGACTGTTGCCACTGAGCGGGCCGGATGCGCCGGGATTTCTGCAGAGAGCCTTCCGTCGTACTAGTCCTCCCGCCGGGGACTTCGCTCCGCGCGAAGAGTTTCACGCAAGAATTTACCTGGACTCAGTACTGATAAATGGTTCTAAATACACAGATTTCCGAGCCGACGTTTTCGGCCATGGGCGAAAGGTGAACTTCGAAAACATTTCCGTCGGCACACGTTTTGGTGCGCTGCATG
>JALOKO010000552.1 GCA_025456495.1 Bryobacterales bacterium
GATCTGGAAGCCTATCACTTCGTCATCGGACTGTACGAATCCGGTCGTTTCCGGCACGCGGAACTCACCCTATGGCTTCGTGCGCAGCTGGTTGTGCGCTAGTCCTCTAGCCCTCTTGCCGGTTTTCGTCGCCCGCTTCGCTTCCAGCCCATCCAGCAGCACATCCAGCCCCCACTCCAGAGAGTTGATCCCGTCATGTCTGCCGCCGACAACCTCCTCCGCCATCTCCCGCAGGTGCGGGTACTCCTCCCCCGGTAGTGACGGCAGAAACTCCTCGCTCTTTGTCCCGTAATCCTCCGGGGCCACCGGAAAGTAAAACTTCACCAGGGTGAAGCCATACACATAGCTGTCCAGCGCGTTCCAGGCATGGTCCGCCAGCGGAATTGAGAACCCCGCATGCCGCAGACATCCCACCGTGGCGTCCACATAGCGCAGCATCGCCGGCCCGACGTTCACTCGCGATACCATCAACTGCGTCGCCCACGGATGCCGCATCAGCACCGCATGCATCGATTGCGCGCGCTTGCGCATCTCCGCCTTCCAATCGCCGTCCACCAACGGCGTTTCCATCTCCGCCGCCACCAGATCGACAATCCCCTCCAGGATGGCGTCCTTGTTGGCCACGTGCTTGTACAGCGACATCGCTTCCACCCGCAGCAGTTCACCCAGCTTCCGCATCGAGAGCGAATCCACTCCGTGCCGGTCCGCGTACACAAGCGCTGCCCGTAGGATCCGCTCCCGGTTGAGCGGCTCACGATTTCCCCCTGCTCCGCGCTTGGTCGCGGACTTCCCGCCGGCCGCCTTCGTCTGCTTGCTTCTCTTCCTTGGTTGCGACATGGATAACCCTCCATTGTTGCCCATTCCCGGCCCTCGCGGCGCACGCTTCGCAGTCCGATGCCGATGCGCGCCTGTCCATCTTGTCGTTACCTTGACGCCAGTGCTGCTTGTGCGAACGCGCCTCTTGCATCAAATCGGCTTACACTGTAAGCTATGGGTATGGATGCGCAAGCCACTGCCAGCCTCACCAACGGCCAAACCTCCCCTACCGCAGTCAACCTTGCCATCTGGCAAGCGCGCTACGGCGGACCGGAGACCCTCACCTTGCAGCAGCGTCCCATCCCCCAGCCCAATGCCGACGAGGTTCTGGTGCGCGTACACACGGCCTCCCTTGAGGTTGCCGATTGCTTCATGATGCAAGGCGCCCCCATCCTCGTGCGTCCTGCGTCTGGCATCTGGAAACCGGCGCTGGGTATCCCGGGCATGGGCTTGTCCGGTACGGTCGTCCAGGCAGGCGCGGCTGTCAGCCGGTTTCGTCCCGGCGATGAGGTGTTCGGATGCTGCGTGGGCGCCTGCGCCACGTACGCCAAGGCCAGCCACCACCATCTGGTCCCCAAGCCGCGTGCCATCACCTGGCAGCAGGCTGCGGCCTCCACGGGTTCCGCCTTGGCCGCCCTGCACGCGTTACGGGATACAGCCAGAATCCAGCCCGGCCAAAAGATCCTCATCATCGGGGCCGGTGGCGGCATCGGCAGCTTTGCCGTACAACTGGCCCGCCACTACGGCGCGCAGGTCACGGGCGTGTGCAGCACTGCCAACGTGCCGCTGGTCCAGGAACTGGGCGCGCATCGCGTGATTGACTATACTCACGAAGACTTCACCCACTCGGCGCAACGCTACGACGTGATTCTCGACAACGTGGAAAACCGTCCGCTGGCCGAATGCCGCAACGTGTTGGCGCCCGACGGCCTGCTGATCTGCAACAGCGGCACCGGCGCGCAGGGACTGGCCTTTGCCGCTCGTCTCCTCAAGCCCATCCTGCTAAACCCCTTCACCCGTCAGAAGCTCAAGCGCTACCTCTCCATGCCCAACCCCAAGGACCTCGCAATCCTCGGCCAGATGGTGGTTGCTGGCATCCTCCGGCCCGTCATCGGACGCACGTATCCCCTTCACCAGACCCCGGATGCGTTGCGCTACATCCAGTCCGGTCACGCACGAGGCAAAGTGCTGGTTGAGGTGGCGTCCTAGGCCATGCGCACCACCGTCGACTGGCGTCCTGGCGCCACCCGTCTGCCCACTCCCATTGAGTGGTTCACCTTTCGCCTGCTCACCTCCTGGCATACGGTGCTGCTGCTGCAATTGGCCGTCGTTGCCTTGGCCATCGTCCGCTAAGCCCATCGCCTTTCCACAGCGCGCCACCCCCTGGAAGTGCTTTCCAGAATCTGACAAAATGAGGCAGGTTTGGCGGCGCTTCCGCCATCTGTCTTCCGCATGCATTCACGAAAGGTCCACCATGTCTACGCAACCGGCGGTCAGGCTCCTGGTAGGTACGCGCAAGGGCGCGTTCGTGTTGGAATCCCCCCTGGAGCGCTCCCAATGGCAGGTCAACGGCCCGTTTTTCGGTGGCTGGGAAATCTTCCACATGAAAGCCTCCCCGGCGAACCCGAATCGCATCTGGGCCTCGCAAAGCTCCGGCTGGTTCGGGCAGATGATCCAACGCTCTGATGACGGCGGCAAGACCTGGCAACCCGTGGGGAACGAGTTCCTCTACGAAGGCGAGGCGGGCACGCATCAGTTCTACGACGGGACCCCGCACCCTTGGGAATTCAAGCGGGTCTGGCACCTTCAGCCATCGCCCGCCGATGCTGATCTCATCTATGCTGGCGCCGAAGATGCCGCCATTTTCCGTTCCACCGACGGCGGCCTCACCTGGAAGGAGTTGTCCGGTCTGCGCGGCCATGGCACCGGGCCGCAATGGCAACCCGGCGCCGGCGGCCTCT
>JALOKO010000553.1 GCA_025456495.1 Bryobacterales bacterium
GGAGACAAGACTTGAGGCCATGACAGCCGTTTTGAGACAGGGTGGGTTCGCTGCGTCTAGTTTGCGGAACGGACTAAGGCAGAAACCCTATTTTTGGGGCCAAATCCCGGCTTTCGCGCCTCATTTGGATAATCCCGGTATCACTTAGCGGGAAGGGCTATCCGATTCTCACCCAGCACTGCCGCGAACGGGCGTTTGTGGCCGTCAATGCGGACTCAATCCTCGTCTGTCCAGTCTTTCTTTCGTCGCTTCTCGCCGTCGAACAGGTCAGACAGGAAGGTGGGAGGCGCCAGGGCCAGCGCGGCAACCACCGTCAACAGGAGACATACAAGCACAATGGCAATCATGGGGTGTCGCGCCTCTGGGTCTACTCTATCAGGGAAGCCTGAGCCAACAGCGAAGGAAAAGCCATCTGGAAAGTCACAGCCGACGCCGCATCGCGGGGCTGCCATTTGGCCGGGATTGCTTTCAGCGGGGGCGCAGTGCCTGTGCCCGCGCGTCACCCCGAGGTCGCCCCCCCATTTCGCCAGCCCACAGTTCCTGCTAGCATGTGGCCATGTCGCAGACATCCCGCTCCACATTGCTTGTCATGGAACTCGAATCCAGCCAGCGTTTCTACCAACAGTCCACTAGCGCCCTACTGGAGGAGCATTCCAGCTTCCGCCCAGCGCCGGACATGATGACCGCCGCCCAACAAGTGGCCCATTCGGCCTTCACCATTCACTGGTTCCTGGATGGCGCGGAAAAGGGTGGCGACTTCGACCTGGATTTCGAATCGCACGCCACCATCCTGGAGGACGTTCAATCGCTCACCGCGGCCCGCACGCTATTGGCTGCAGCCTACCAGCGGGCTGTCGCGTTCGTCACGGCGCGCTCCGCCGAGGACCTCGCCACGCCCATGGCGGAAGGCCCCATCATGGGGGGCCAGCCCGTCGAAAGCGTGCTGTGGGGCATTGTCGAGCATTCCGCGCACCATCGCGGCGCGCTCACCGTCTACGCACGCCTGCTGGGCCGGGTTCCCCCCATGCCCTACGGCGACTAGCCCGGTTAGGATTGCGTCTCCACGGGCCTGGCGCCGCACGGGCAGCCTGGGCGCCAAAACGCATGTGGGGGTCCACGCCGGAACGCCTTGCTGCCGCGTCCCGATGTGGGCCCCCACATCCCAGCCCTGCTGCTTGCTCTTGCCTGCGCGGTGTTGCCTGCGCTGCTTGCCTGCGCGGTGTTGCCCGCGCGGCTTGCCTGCGCAATCCCTGGCGCCGGGCTAGATCTCGGTGTCTACCCAGCCCCGCTTGTCGTGGCTCTCGATGATCTTTTCCAGCAGCTTCATGCCGCGCAGTCCGTCCTCAAAGGTGGGGAACTCCACTGGCGCGGCGGGGTTAGCCACTTTCGCGTAAAAGGCCCGGTACACGTTCTTGTGGGTGTCGCCGTAGCCTTCGTTATGCCCGCCCGGCAGACTGGCGTAGGTGCGCGCCTTCGCGCCCAACAATGAGGGGTCCTTCAGCAGCAGTTGGTTGGCTGCGTTCCGGTGGCCAATCCACAGTTCGTTGGGCTTCTCCTGGTTCCAGATCACGCCGCATTTGGTGCCGAAGATCTCAACCTGGAAGCGGTTCTTGCACCCGGCCGCGGCCTGCGTCACGGTAAAGGCGCCGCGCGCCCGATCCCCTAGATGGATCAGCACCGCTCCGTAGTCCTCAGTGTCAATCGGCACTTCGTCATAGTCATCCGGGGTAAAGGTCTTGCCGGCGAAAGCGTCAATGGCCATCTTAGGCTTCTTGCGGGTCTTGTGGAAGGTCTGCAGGTCAGCGCAAAGCGCGGTGATCTTCAGCCCCGTCACATGCTGGATCATGTCCATCCAGTGCGACCCGATGTCGCCCACTGCCCGCAGCGCCCCGTTGTCGGCGCGCTCAATCCGCCAGTTGTAGTCGGTGTCGTATAGCAGCCAGTCCTGCGAGTAGGTTCCCTGTACAGAAAGCACTTCACCCAGCTCGCCCGCCGCGATCATCTCTCGAATCTGCTGCGGAATGGGATAGTAGCGTAGGTTGTGATTCAGGCAGTTCACCGCGCCCGTGCGCTTGGCCGTCTCCACCAGGTCTGCCGCCTGCGTAGCATCCAGCGCCAATGGCTTTTCGCATAGGACAGCCTTGCCCGCTTCCATGCTTTCCTTGGAGATCGGATAGTGCAGCGCGTTGGGTGTGCAGATGTGTACAGCCTGGATGGAGGTGTCCGCCAGGATCGTCTTGTAGTCCGTCGTGTAGTGTTCCACGCCAATCTGGCGCGCGAAACCGCTCGCCAGATCTTCCGTCAAACCCGCCACGCAGGCGATCTCTACGTTGCCCAGCCGCCGGATTCCCTCTGAGTGTACGGCGCCCATGAAGCCCGTACCGATCACTGCGGTCTTGATTCTTGCCATAAGTGCGATTTCCTCAACCTGTTTGAATGATGCGGCTTCCTGCCCGGCCTGCCGTTTCCCCGCGCCACTTACCCCAGCGGCCCCTTGCAAAGGCGGGTTTGAACGGCTTCCGCCGCAGGCTTTCCACCCCACACTGTATCGCAGTTGTTGCTACACTGGGATTGCTGGCAGCCCCATGATCGTTCGAATTCGCTTTGATTGGGGACGCAAGAAGCGCCCACCTGCCCCCCTGTCCATCCGCACCGTTGCCCTTGCCGCTGCTGCCCTGCTGTCTCCCGCTGCCTTGGTGGCTTTCGTGCTTAGCGCCTGGAGTCTCTTCGCCGCCCTGGAATGGGCCGGCGCCTTCGGCATCCAGCACGG
>JALOKO010000082.1 GCA_025456495.1 Bryobacterales bacterium
GAACACCATGCCCAGCGCGCACAGCCCGCCCACAAACAGCACGATGGCGGTGGACACCAGTTGCACCAGGACGGCCGCTTCCCGCTTGCTCTTCTCCGTCAGGTATTGCGTGAAGGTGGGGACGAAGGCCGAGGACAGCGCGCCCTCGGCGAACAGGTCGCGCATCAGGTTGGGGATGCGGAAGGCCAGGATGAAGGCGTCCATCAGGGGTCCGGCGCCGAAGAGGTTGGCCATCACCACTTCACGCAGCAATCCGGTGATACGGCTAAGGGCCACGGCGCCAGAAACAATTCCGGCGGAACGAACAATCTGGGCGTGCTCGCGCTTGCCCGCTTCCACGGACGGAGGCAAGGCGCCATCGGCAATCGACGGCGCAGAGGGGCTGGTGGTGTGCGAGGGCGGCGTCAGGATGCTTCCCCGTGCGGCGTCTCCGCCGGTTGCGCCGCGCCGTACAGTTCCAGAAAATGGGCCACCGTCTGGATGCCCTTGTAGTAGTTTTCCACCGCGAACTTCTCGTTAGGCGAATGCAGGCCGTCGTCGGGCAAGCCAAAGCCCATCAGCACGGTGGGGATGCCCAGATGGTTGGCGAAGTCGCCCACGATGGGAATCGAGCCGCCACTGCGGTCAAACACCGTCTGGCGGCCGAACGATTCGGCGAAGGCGTTGGCCGCCACGCGAATGGCCGGATGGTCCGGGTTCACCACCACGGCCGGGCTGCCGCTCAACACGCGCAGCTCCACGGTGACCCCGGCCGGGCAGCGCTGCTGCAGGAAGTCGTCGAAGGCAGCCGCCACCTTGGCGGGGTCCTGGTGCGGTACCAGGCGGAAACTCACCTTGGCGGTGGCCTCAGCGGGAATCACCGTCTTAGCGCCCGCGCCGGTGAAGCCGCCCGCGATGCCATGCACCTCCAGAGTGGGCCGGCTCCACATGCGCTCCAGCACCGTGCGGTCGCTTTCGCCGGTCAGCGCCGTAGACCCCACCTCGTGCGCCAGAAACTCGGCTTCGTTGAAGGGCAGGGAACTCCAGCTTTCCAGTTCCACTGCCGTGGGTTCATCCACATCGTCATAGAAGCCAGGAATCTGGATGTGGCCCCCGGCGTCCTTGGCTTGGCTCAGCAGTTCGATGAGCGCGAAGATAGGATTGGGCGCCGCGCCCCCGTAAATGCCCGAGTGCAAATCCCGCGCCGCCCCTTTCACCTTTACTTCCGTGTACACCAGGCCCCGCAGCCCCACGCAGAGGGTGGGCAAGCCGGGCGCGTACATGGAGGTGTCCGACACCAGGGCGACGTCCGCCTTCAGTTTTTCGGGGTTCGCGGCGACAAACGCGGCCACGCTCTTGCCGCCGATTTCCTCTTCGCCTTCCACCAGGAACTTTACGTTCACCGGCAGCGTGCCCGCAGTGGCCATGATGGCCTCAATCGCCTTGATGTGCGTGTACATCTGTCCCTTGTCATCGGCGGATCCGCGGGCGTAGAGGTTACCGTCGCGAATCTCTGGCGCAAAGGGCGGGGATTGCCACAACTCCATCGGGTCAGGCGGCTGCACGTCATAGTGCCCATAGCAAAGCACGGTGGGCTTGCCCGGCGCGTGCATCCAATCGGCGTAAACCAGCGGGTGGTGCGCGGTTTCGATGATCTCCACGTTCTGCATTCCGGCGGCGCGCAGGGCGTCCGCGACGAACGTGGCGGCGGCTCGCACATCCCCGGCATGCTCAGGAAGCGTGGAGATGCTGGGAATGCGCAGAAAGGCCAGTAGTTCCTCCAGCAGGCGGGGTTGGTGTGTCTCTACAAATGCAGCCGAAGCGGTAGCCATGATGTACTCCAAGGAACTCCCATTATATTTCGTTGGGCTTCGCGGACGGGTGACAAGCGGCGCCAGATTGGCGGCGAAGTGACAAGCGCCAGTGGTCGGGCGCACGACAATCGACAGCCGAACTCCGCCGTACAATCCACAGCCGGGCGGCGAAGTACAAAGGACACTCCGGCGGCGAAGTTACCGGTCGCCATCAAGCGCCAAGCGGACCGCGGCCTAGCGAGTCGCCTGCCGCGGCTGGGTGCGTTCCACCGGCCACTCGTTGCCTTCCCGTGGCGATGCGCTCAACAGCAGGCAGCGTCGGACCTCAGGCGCGGCAAAGGGGGCGACGATCCACTCAGCGACTCCGGCATGGAGGGCTTCCGTCCACAGCGTGGGACTGTCACTGCTCGCGGTCACGAACACGGGCAGGTGCGGAGAATGCTCACGGCAGAGGCTAAGCACCTCGCGCCAGTCCCCGTCGGCAAGGTAGGCATCCGTCCAGACCGCCAATGCAGGGGCCTTGCGCAGATAGGCGGCCAGTGCGTCCAGGGACGCCAACCCCTCAAAGCGGAAGCCCATCGGTTCAGCGATCTGGCTGAGCCGTGACAAGTGTTGCGGCCTCGTGGTGAGAAACGGAATCGTGCGGGAAGGTTCCGCGATGTAGGGGGAACCCGGTGCTGTCGCTAACTGCGAGGCAACCGAATGCGAGGGGGCGAAACTACGGGGCCCCAACCGGCTTGCAAGACACTTCATGGTGCGTATCAACTTGGACGCAATCCAAAGCTTTCTGAATACAGTCTATAACAGAGAACGAGGAAAAATCCGAGGAAAGCAGGTCCCTTCAGGGTACTGCCATGCAATTTGGGTACTACGACCGCCATGCCCCCGAAGCCAAAATGTTCGCGTAGTAGAGGGTCTCATGCCCCTTGCGACAGCCGTGCGACTTTTCCTTCGCACGCCTCCTTGTCGGAAACCGCAGGGGTGACTTCCGCAATCCCGGACGCAACCGCGAACCGTTTGGCGGACTGGGACAGTCGGATACGGGCTCACCAAAGACCCTGGGCAACCGGGTGGCTGCCCAGAGTCTTTGGAAGTGAACAGAGTCCTTGTAACTGAACAGAGTCTTTGTGAGTGAAGCCAGCGCTTGGGGTGTGGCGACACCACTGCCTACCAATCCGTTTGGCAGCAAAGAAACGTGGTGGTGTGATATGTACGCACTGGATCATCCGGGCAAACGGAATCAATATTCACTTCTACCCAAGTGCAGATGCTCTCACTCCCGGGGTCATCCGTCGCATTGAGTGGTGGTCATAGAAGACCATTCGCCTTGGGAGTTGCCGGGGTAATCCACTTGGTTAAATCCACTTCCCCAACATGGATTAAAACCAGCATCCTAACAGTTGTAAGTTCCCGAAGAACAACTTGGTACAGATGCTCGCGCCATCATGAAAAGGGCGAAAGCGAGAAATACAGACGAGAGGAGTCGGGGTTTCATTCGTTTACCTCCGGTCGGATCGGCGAATACAACCGAACGTTCCCCAGTCGATCTGCAAGCGCAAGACGATCAATGGAGATGAGCGTGACAAATACGGGATTAAACGGATCCCCCATTCCCATGGTAGGTGCGGATACGGGTTCCCAAGCCTGCATTGCATGCGCACCTACAAGCACCCGAAACGGGCGCCGTCGGTCATGAGGACCCACCAGCAATGCTACTCCGCCATCCTGGGTAGCTGCCGCATCCACAATCAATGCAAAGCCTCGCCCCGCACTGGGGACATCTGGTATCGTCATGCGTGCCGAGGCCCTGAGGCGGTCATAATCCCTCATGCCCTCGTCGATCCAAGGGTGAGACAGAGCAACCGGCACACGGGCGCCATCCAACGACAAACGTTCCATCTCTGCCGATTCCCGGTTCAGGCGAACAACGGCACCGCCGTGCAATGATCGGACGATCTCAGGCGCGACGCAGGAACCGCACCCGCTCGGACTAGCGGACTTCGGGTAGAGATCGTGGACAACTTGCCGGAAACGCCCCGTGGAATCCTGGCCTAAGATGCGTCCGTCTGCCGTAAACACCCGGTACTGATCACCCTCCTGCCATACGGACCGGGCGTAAAACGACGTCTCTCCAATGGTCTGAGGAACACCAGAAGCATCTACGCGGACAACCACTTGCCGAGGCTCAAGCGTGTCCGTAGACAGCAACAGGACGGAACCGTCCTTTCCCAAAGCCGGGGCTTGCGCATTCGCGAAGGGCAGCATGACCTCCCGGAGGTCGCTGCCATCGTAGCGAAATGAAATCAGCGCCGATTGATTAGCCTGCCGTGCGCGGGCAGCAACCACAGCATAGATCCGCTCCTTCGAACTCACCACACCGGTTACGACAACACCACCGGATTGCGTCGAAGACTTTGCCAGATTGGAACTTTCCAGAATGTTGAATTGGCGGGAATTGTAGAGCCCTGCTGGTAAAGCTTGCATCGCGATCAAGCCTATACTCAGGGCCAGGATTGTTAACTTCATATTTACCTCCAGAACAATACCACGGGCACGTAAAGGGTTTCCGGGAAGGCTGCGCAAGAGGGCACATCCTTTAAGAAATCGACAGATCTTAGGTGGTTCGGCCAAACTTCATTGAGCGGATCAACCACCACATTCACGAGAATCGCTAAAGATAAGCGATTCGCTGCGCAAAAACGTCAATGCAGTTGGAGACTCCCCACTGACACGCCGCGAGTGAGTGCCCCCATCGATCCCGCCGCCCCGGGTCCGCCCCCTGGGCCGAGTGTACTACAAGGAAAAAAACGGCACAATCCTTTTTTCTGACTACACCACGGTCATGAAGCCGGCACTGTTCTGGGGTTTGGATAATCCCCTGTTGAAAGCCGCGTCTTCCGTGACAGCACGGGTTCATGAACAATGGGTTCACCCCCGATCATGCAAATAGCCGCAATGATGTCCTCTCAGGATCAATGGGTTACGGCTATTTTCAAGAGAGAGCATGACATGCGCGCCGCTTTCGCCTATCTCGGGTGCGTTCACGCATTTCGGGATGCAGCAAGAAGCAATGTTTGGCAAACCTGCAGCAGCAAAGTACCCGCCATTCCTGGCGAAACGGGCATTTTTTCTACACAGCGGGTGGCCGTCGGCGGTGCCAATCACTTTCGCGCTGGAAGGCTACGCCCAGGGCGAGAATGCGGTTCTCGTTGAAGGGGCGGCTTACCAGTTGGATGCCCACCGGAAGCCCCCCGGCGAAGCCGCAGGGCAGTGACAAGGCCGGCCAGCCCAGCAGGTTGCCGATGGCGCCCAGGTCACTCAGTCCGCGCTTGGCTGGACGTTCGCGCGGGGCGGCGGGAGTGCGCAGGGGCTGGTCCACCGGGTTGGCGGTGCGGGTCCGGCTGGGCCCTAGCAGAATGTCAAAGTTGCGCCAGAGCGGCGTGACGGCGTCCTGAATGCGTGTCCGTATCCGCATAGCCCGCAGATAGTCAGTCGATTTCAGGTCCTGTGCCGCCCGCATGCCGGCAATCTGGCCCGCATCGGCCAATTGGTCAATCTGCCCGCTGGTGATGAGCGGCTCAAAGATGGATGCGCCCTCGGCGTCGATAATCATGCCTGCCGTGGAGCTGTAGGGCATTTCCGGGAACTCCACCTCTTCCATCTGCACGCCCAACCGGCGCAGCAGGTCCAGCGCCTCCTGGAAGGCGGGGCGGGTTTCCGGGTCAGCCCATTCCTGGAAGTCCACCGGGTGGTAGCCCACCTTCAGCTTGCGGACTTCCTGCACGTATTCCGGGCCGTAGTAGAAGCTCTTGCCGGCCGAGGCGCGGTCCTTCGTATCGCCCCCGGCCATCACCTGCAGCACCAGCCCGCAATCTTCGGCTGAGCGGCATAGCGGGCCAATCTTGTCCATGGTCCAGCTTAGGGCCATCGCGCCATACCGGCTCACATAGCCGTAGGTGGGGCGCAATCCCGTCACGCCGCAGAAGGCCGCCGGGGTAAGGATGGAACCCCAGGTCTCTGACCCGATGGCGAACGGCGTCAGCCCAGCGGCCACCGCGCTGCCCGATCCGCTGGAGGATCCGCCAGACCAGCGGCTGAGATCCCAGGGGTTCAGCCCGGGTCCGAACAGCGAAGCGCCCGCGCGTTCGTAGCCCCCGCCCCCCGCCAACTGCACCATCGCCAGCTTGCCCGCCAGCAGCGCGCCCCGGCCTTCCAGGCGTTCAATGCAGGTGGCCTTGAAATCAAAGGTCTGCGTGGCGAGGGGCTTGGCGCCCCAGGTGGTGGGGTAGCCCGGATAGGCCAGCAGATCCTTGGCGCCGAAGGGGATTCCCTGCAGGGGGCCGCGCAGGCGTTCGCGCTTCAGGTCGCCGTCCACTTCCTTGGCCATCTCCAGCGCCGTGCGACGCGTGCTGACGGCCAGCGCGTTGTACTTCGGGCCCAGGCCTTCCAGCCGATCACAGAACGCCGCCGCCAGTTCGCGCGCCGAAATCTGGCGCTTCACCAGCATCTGGTTCAGTTCCGGGATGGTGCGAAAAAACAGATCGTCGGCCATCGTTCTATAGCACCACCAGCCGGAATGCCGGTTCATCCGCGTATTGGAGTTCGAACTTGCGTAGTTCGTCCGCCGCGCGCGCGACGGATTCGCGGCGGCGGGCCAGCAGATCCTGGGAAGAGACGGCGGCCTCCTGCGGCGCGGCCGGGGCGCCGCTGGCGCCGGTAGCGCCGCTGGCGCCGGTAGCGCCGGTAGCGCCGACAGCGCCGGTAGCGGCGGCCGTGACAGCAGCAGCGAAGTGACGACGACTGAGCTTAGCCATGGTTCTCCAGGTTCGAGGGTAGTGAGGCGTAGTCTGTTTCCAGGGCGCGCAAGGCGGCCGCTTCCATGGCGCTGCGGGGCGGCTCTTCACCAGTGAAGATCTGGAAGCTCTCTGCGGCCTGTTCCACCAGCATTTGCAGCCCGTCCATGCATACCTTGCCCTGCGCGGCGGCTTCCTGCAGCAGTCTTGTCTGGCGCGGGTTGTACACCATGTCAAAGACGAGATCGCCGGGGATGCGGTTCTGAAAATAAATGCCGTCCGTGTGCGGGAACATGCCCAGCGGAGTGGCATGGATCAGCACATCGAAGTCCTCTTGTTCGGCTTCCTCGTGCAGCAGATACCGGCCATTGACAGCCTTGGCCAGGGCGCGAACCTTGTCCACGTTGCGGCCCGTTAGGTACACCTGCGCGCCTGCGTCGCTGAGGGCAAAGGCAGCCGTGCGCGCCGCCCCGCCACTTCCGGCGATCAGGAAGCGAGCGCCCCGAAGCTTCACCTTGTCCTTCAACGGCTTCAGCGTACCCGCCACGTCAGTGGTGGTTCCACGCCACTTGCCCGCCTTCTTCCACACCGTATTCACCGCGCCAATGCGACGCGCGATGGGGTCAACGGCATCCAGGTAGCGCAGGATCTTCTGCTTGTGCGGAATGGTGACGTTGAAGCCCTTCAGCGGCAGGTCATTGGCCAACTGCATGAAGTCCTTCAGTTGACCGGTCTCCACCAGGAAGGGGACATAGACGCCATTGACGCGGCGCGCCTGCAATGCCCGGTTGTGAATCTGGGGCGAGATGCTGTGCTTCACCGGGCAGGCAATCAGTCCGAAGATGGCCGTATCGCGGTTGAGCTTCTCAACGCCGTAGACGGCGCGCATCTTCTCTGACGAAATCTGCCCCGGCGCGGTGCCTTGCGCTGAGTTGGGCGCGGCATAGGAATACAGGCAGCCCATCTTCACCGACAGCACACGGGAAGGGAAGCCAATCTCGCCCATGCTCAACAGGATCAGCGGAACGCCCGGCTTTTCCTTCACCAGCGAGAGCAGCCGCAACAGGTCGCCGGGCTTACGGGCAGTGGTGACCACCTTGTAGCCATCGGCCGGAGCGCGCTGCATGCGAATCATCAGCTTCTCCAGAGGCGGCGTGCCGTTGTAGCTGTGATAGGACACGATGAGGTCAGTGACGTTGCGCAGGCGGTCCACCGTCTGCGGAGCGCTTTCGGCGCTTTCAATCTCCACGTCCACGGCGATCGCCCCAGCGGCGGCGGCTCGCTCCAGCAACGCCACCTGCTCGTCGATGCTGCCGTTAAAGCGTCCATGGTTCTGGTGGCGGCGGCAGGTGGCCAGCAGCTTCACGTCCGGATGGCGCTGCAGCAGTTGCCGGATGGCCTCCGCCCCGGTTTCCGGGGCATCCAGAAAGTCCAGGCGGAACTCGAAGAACGAGGATCCGTTCTCAATCTCGCGTTCCGCCATCTCCAGCAATTGCTTGGTAGTGGGGAAGCCAAGCGCAACACAGATTCTAGGGAGGCGGGAAGAGTTTCGCATGAGGGCTAGGTCCAGCACGGTGGCCCGGGAGGGGCTTGGCGCAGTATCCAGTATTGTATACCGACGGATGCGTGCCGGGAGGCCCAGTCGCGTTCAGTTAGTCCAGTCGCGTTCAGCTAGTCCAGTCGCGTTGCAGGTAAGGTGCTGCTGGAATCCCCGCCTACGTGCTGGCGTCTTCCTTGGAAGAGATCGCGCCGGATACCGTCTTGGCGGCTTCGGCCTCCTGGCGCTGCCGATCAATGGAAGCGCGCCACGCCGCCAGCAGGTTGCCCGCCTGTGGCGTAAGCAGACGTCTCACCCCTTGGCGCTGCAATCCCAGTGCGCCCTCCAAGGAGAACGCCGGGGCATGCACGCCCACCACCAGCTTTTCCCGTGCGTGATGCAGCACGTAGCGGGCCACCCCGCTGACGAATTCCTCCGTCGCCCCACGGAAGAAGAGGTCCATGCCGTTGGCCCCGGTGCGCTTGCACAACCGCACTCCAATCAGCACATGGTCCTGCTGCAACTGCTCCACCTCAAACAGCAGGCGCAACGTGGCTTCGTTCTGCTGGCAGCTTTCGGCAAGCTGCAACAGTTCAGACTCCAGGTAGAGGAACTTGCGCGACACCAGCTTGCCCAGGTTCATGGTCACCACCAGGTGCTTCACGCCACGGCGCAACACGTCGCGCGCCTCATACAGTCTCCCGGCGGTGGTGGAAGACCCACCCGGAAAACCAGTCAGGCAGGCCATGCGCCGCGTACCCTGTTCCACCCAATTGCGAGCCAAATCCACATCTGCGGGACGCACCAGCACCTCGCCCACATCCAGCCGGTTTCCTTCGCCGCACCCGGCGAATACCTGCTCTTCACTAAGGGCGGCCTCCACCAACGGCAGTCCCACGCAATGCGCCAGATCCTCATAGGCGGGGGGCGGCGGAGGCGTCGCCGCGGTCTCGCTTGCGGCCTGTGGATTCTCAATGGGTTCCTGCACCAGCTAATCTCCCTTGGCTCGCCGCGAGTGCGAGGGTCCACGAAACACGGCATTCAGCAGCAACAGCGAATTGCCGTCCATCATGGCGCGGAAGGTAGGGTCAGTCACGAATCCGATCACGTTGCCTCGCCCCGCGGTCTGGGTTACCAGGACGGGCTTGAAGGCCAACTGGCGGCGTAGCGAATCCCAAAGATAGCCGCTTTGCAGAACGGCCTGCGGAGCCTCCAGATAACCCACGTTCACCCCGTCATTCAGCTTCATCGGCGCATAAATCGCACCACCACTGTAGATGACGTTCACGCCGTTCTCTGCCCCAACGCTCAGCCAGTGGTCAGGGTCAAGGCGCGCCCGCAGCAGGATGCCCAGGGCTTCATCCGGAGAGCGCTTGGTAGCTTCGATAGCGGCCAGGTAGCTGCTCTCGTCCGTCAGAATGCGGCCCTCCACCATGCCGCCCGGTTCGGTTGCGGGCTCCTTGGTGTTCTTGGCGGTTTCGGGCGGGGCGGCGTTCTCCTGCTTCAGGCTCAGCAGGCCCATTTGCTCGCCACGCACGAAGTCCACGGCGCTCCCCATGGCAATCAGCGTGCCGCCATCGCGCACCCAGCGCTTGAGGTTGTCCATGCCTCCACTGCCCAGGGCGCGGGCGTAGGCGGCGGCGGAAGCCGAAGGTAGAATCAGCGTGTCGTAGCGCGACAGGTTTCCCGTAGCCAGGTCCGGGGTGCGGATCACTGTCACCGGATAGCCGAACTCGCGCTCCAGCACAAAGCGGGTGGCGCCCGCAGAACCGGAGGCCGTGGGCGCATCCCACGCCATGGCAATGTTCACCTTCGGAAAGAGGTGCGCGTAGTTGCTGCCGAAGTTGATGCCGCTCTCCACCCATCCGGTATTGGTGGCCACCACTTCTGCGCCGGACTCGCGGGCCAGTTGCGCCACGGTCTCGCCCAGATTGGCGGGGTTGCCTCCGGTAAGCAACACCAGACTGCCACGAGGATAACTGCGGCCTTCCTGGGTGAAGCCCTTGTCCAGGCCCAGCACATTCAGGTTGCGACGCAGCGCAGCAGTAAGGAAGCGCCCGGCGGCGGTGGTCCCCCATGGAACCACGTAGGCGATGGGATTGGCCACCGTACGCACCGTGCCGGGGGTGGTGGCGGACTCCTTCCAGTCTTCGAAATCGCCCGTGGACGGAGAGGCCACCGTCACCGCCTCCACGTTGAACATCAACGGCAGGCTCCAGGCGGTAACGTCATAGATTTCGTCGCGCAGTCCCTTGGCGCGACGGCGTTCCTGCTCAGCCAGGAACTGGTCGTCCATCGACACCTGCTTTTCCAGCA
>JALOKO010000554.1 GCA_025456495.1 Bryobacterales bacterium
GGATTCGGTGGCTGCGCTCAAGCGGGCCATCGCACTGGGCCTGAATTTCATCGATACCGCATTGGCTTACGGCGAAGGCCACAGCGAGCGGATTGTGGGCGAAGTGCTGCGCGAGGTGGGCGCGCCTGTGCTGGTGGCCACCAAGATTCCCCCCAGGAACCAGGTGTGGCCAGCACGCAGCGGGCACGCCCTGGACGATGTCTTTCCCTACCACTATTCCATCGCCTGCACGGAACAAAGCCTGCGCAACCTGGGCATGGAGCAGATTGACCTGCAGCAATTCCACGTCTGGAACCCGGAGTGGCTGGAACGCGACGACTGGCGACGCGCCATCGAAGACCTCAAGGCCAGCGGCAAGGTGCGCTACTTCGGCATTTCCATCAACGACCACCAGCCCGATAGCGCGCTGTCCATCATCAGGACCGGGCTGATTGACAGCGTTCAGGTGATCTACAACATCTTTGACCAGACGCCCGAGATCAACCTGTTTCCGCTGTGCCAGAAGCATGGCGTGGGCGTGATTGCGCGCGTGCCCTTGGATGAAGGGGCGCTGACGGGGCACATCCGGGAGGACACCGTCTTTGCGCCCGGCGAGTTCCGCGAAGCGTACTTCCGGGGCGACCACAAGAAGCAGGTTGTCCAGCACGTTACGCCGCTGCTGAATGACCTGCGCGAAGCAGGCATCCAGCAGCCGCTGGCCGAAGTGGCGCTGCGTTTCTGTATTTCGCACCCGGCGGTGTCAACGGTGATTCCCGGGATGCGCAAGCCGCATCATGTGGAGGCCAATTGCGCCCTCAGCGCGCAAGGTCCGCTTACGTTGCCGGTGCTGGAACTGCTGAAGCGCCACGCCTGGGTGAAGAACTTCTATCCGGCCTAGAGCGGAATACCGCCTCACCGTGCCGGTGGCCACTGGTCAGATGGGCTGCGCATCCCCGGTGCCAGGCGCCTGCTCACCCGGCCGAAGGCGCTCGCCGGATGGCGGCGGCGGTGGCGGAGCCGTGTCCACCAGGTCCATCAGCAGTTCGCGTTCCCGTTCAGAGAAACGGTCGCGGAAACTCTGCCGTTCCGTATAGTCCATGCGGTCCTCTTCGGGCATCCGTTGCAGGCGCAGGAATTCGTTGCGCACCTCGGTACGACGGTCCTGGGGCAGGTCCATCATTTCGCGGGTGAGCGCGCGCAGGTGCTGCTGTCGCTCCGGGGTCATTTCGCCAAACTGCTGCAAGCGGCGCTCCAGCATCTGTCGGCGCGCGGGCGGCATTTGTTGAAAGCGGCGCAGGTTGGCTTCCACGGTCCGACGCCGTTGAGCGGGAAGCCGCGACAGCACCCGCTCCCGTTCCGTTGCATTCATGCGAGACAGCCGGTCAAGGATGCGGAACTGCATCAGTTCCTGGCGTTCCGCGCGGCGGCGCCCCATCTCACCGCGTGGGCCCCCTGGCCCGCCAGGCCCCGGCCCGCGCTGCCCTCGCATGCCGGGTCCCCCGGGTCCACCGCGTCCACCTGGGCCGCCCCCGGGTGGCTGCACCGGCTGGGCGCAGGCCAGCACTGCTGCCATCAGCAGCATCAGGGCCAGCCACGCCAGGCCCCAGCCTCGTCTTGTATCCACGCCCATCATGCTTACACCCGAATGCGATCCCGCCAGGGAATGGCCCAGCCGCCATTTCCCGCTAAAGTCGGTCGTTCTGGCTGTCCTCCTGCGTCGTCGCCGTTCCGTAAAGCTCCTCCAACATCCGCAAGTCATCCAGCGCCATTTCCACCTGCTGCGCGCTGAACTCCGCGCCCGCAACGTCCGGGGCAGGCGGAGCGACGGTTGCCGGTACACGCAGCAGCACCATCGCCAGCACCAGTGTGGCCATGGCTGCCGACATGCCCCAGACCTTGGCCGGGGACAGGCTCCGCAGCCAATCGCGCCAACTCCCCCGGACGGGCCGTTCGACGCTTGCTTCCGTGTCGCGGATGCGCGCCATCACCGCCTGATCGAAGCCGGCGGATACCTCGGGCGCTTTCCAATCGTCCAGCACCTGCCACAGCGGATCTTCCTGGCCGCCCGGCATCACCTCCCGGGGCGGGCCGTCGGGTGGGTGTGTGTTGTTCATCGCGCCCCTCCTTCCTCGTACTGTTGTACCCTCATTGGCGTCTATTTTCCCGCCTTGGTTGCACTGGCCGGGGCCAGATGCGCCAAGCTGCCGCGCAGAGTCTCGTAGGCACGGAAGAGCAGGCTCTTCACCGCCGACTCACTGGTCCCCAGCAACTCGGCAATCTGCCGGTAGTCCAGTTCCTGATACTTGTGCAGGGTAACGGCCAGCCGCTGCTTTTCGGGCAGGCTGCTTACCGCGTCCTGAATCTGCTGGGCGCGCGAGGAAGCCACCAGGCGCTCTTCCACGCTGGCGGCCGCATCGCGCAATTCCATCCGTGGTCCATCGCCCGCGTCATCGTCCGGACGCAGGTGATGCCGCTCGTTCTTGTGGTCACGAATATGGTTCAGCGCCAGATGTGTGGCGATACGGTACACCCAGGTGCTGAACTTGGCATCCGGCTGGTAGGTATCGCGCGCACGGTAGACCCGCAAGAACACCTCTTGCGCCAACTCCTCGGCCACAGCTTGATTGTGTACCATCCGGTACAAAAACTGGCAGATGGGCGCGCGGAAGCGATGCAGCAGGAGGGCGAAGCTGGTTTCGTCGCCCTCCTTCACCTGCAGCATCAACTGGCTATCTGCCTCTGCCGCCATCGGAGCCGTCACATTTCCTTGAACCCAGAAGCATAGC